>CADASG010000005.1 GCA_902790475.1 uncultured Ruminococcus sp.
TTTGGAACATGCTGCGAACGCATTATTGCCGATGGTGGTCACATTGTTGCCGATAACCGCCTTTTCAAGTGCAGCACAGCTGTAAAACGCCTTTGTAGGAATCTCGGTTATACCGCTGCCGATAGTGATCTCGGTAAGGTTCGGACAGTTAGAGAACGATTCCGCCGCAAGCTCGGTAACGGTATTGGGGATGGTGAATGCGCCTGCCTTGCTCTTGGGATAAAGCAGGATCTTTGTCTTTTCCTTATTGAGCAGAGCGCCGTCGACGCTTGCAAAGGTTTGGCTGTTCTTGTCTACCTCAATGCTTTCAAGCGCTGTATCGTTGGTAAAAGCATTGGTGGGCAGCTTAGCGCATGCCGCGTTGACTTTCACGGTTTTAAGTGATACAGCGTCTGCAAACGCATATTCACCGACGCTTGTCAGTCCCTTGCCAAAGGTAACGGACTCCAACTTGACCGCACCGGAAAAACCTCTGTTGCCAATGGTTTCAAGTGAATCGGGCAGAGTCAGCGCAGTCAGGCTTCTAAGATCGGTGAACGCTCTTTCGTTGATTGTTTTTATTCCCTCGTGCATGATGATGGTTTCAGCCGCAGGGATAGTGTCAAAGCACCAGGAGTTGTCAGGGCAGTCAGGCTTGTACAGTTATAGAACGCCCAACTGCCGATAATTTTCAGCGAATTGCCGAGATTGATGGATTCCATATTGGAGCAGCCGTTGAACGCGCTGCCGCCGATGGTTTCTATTGTGTCAGGCAGGATGACGCTTGTAATAAAGCTCATTCCCTGAAAAGCTTTATCGCCGATAGCGGTTACTGTCTTGCCGTCAAGCTTTTTAGGTATGACTAGCTCGGCGTCGCTGCCTTTGTAGGAGACTATTTTAACATTTGCATACTCGTTGATAAGCGAGTACGTATAATCTCCGGCTTCAAATGTTTCTTCGGCGCTTGCTTCGCCTGTGATCAATTCAGCAGCGCTTGCATACCAAGAGTGAAGCACATCGCCCGGTATGATAGTGAGCGCGCTGAAAACGAGGACAAATACAAGTACCATAGAAACGATACGTTTGACTGTTTTCTTCATTAGATTTCCTCCGTTCCGTTGATAATCAGATCAAACTGCCATTGTATTATATCATAGGCGATATATGGTTTTCTATGGTAAAATACAATAAAGATATCAGAGGATTATCCCGTTATGTGCAGAATATGTATAGCAAAAAACGCAGAAGCAAAATCCTTGCTAAAAATATATCATTATCCGTGCAAATACTGTATAATAACAACATGTAACAGTTTTGCGAAATACACTCAAAAAAATCCCGGTGCGGAATCGGTATGTCATAGCGTGTACTGATTCTTCTATACAATTTAAAGGAACCTCTAATAATTCTCTGCCGCGCATAAGCACGAAATTGAATTATCAGAGGTTCCCTTTATTCAGATTTCATCCCGGTGGCTTGAAGCCAAGCCGCTACATCATCAGACAGCGTATCTCCGCCCGAGTAGTGTACGGAAAGGCCTTCGCCGATGTTGGAATCCGGCGCGAGCTTGGCGATGGCTGTCAGGCTTTGTCCAAAGCGGCCGCCGCCGTGCGAACAGAACGGCAGGATCGTTTTTCCGCTCAGGTCATATTGCTCGAGGAAGGTCGCGATCGGCATTGGGATCGACGCCCACCAGTTGGGATAACCGAGAATGATGGTGTCGTACTGTCCGATGTTGTCGATCTTTCCTTTGATTTCAGGTCTGTCTTGATTATGCTGGGCTTCCTGCGCCTGCATCAGCACTGTATTGTAATCGGTTGAATAGGGCTTGACAAGCTCGATCTCAAAGATATCCGCGTTTGTCTGCTTCTGTATTTCCTGCGCGACTCCGCGCGTGTTGCCGCTCCATGAATAATAGACAATCAGTGCTTTTCCGCCGGAGCCACCCTTCACGGTTTCATCAGATACGGTTACGGCTGAAAGCTTGATGTCACCTGCGTTTCTGACAAGCCGAACGCCGAGGTTGTAGCTTTTCATATCTGATTCTCCTGCGGCGCGGTAGGCGCTGCGCATATTCTTTCCGAAATCATTCCAACCGCCGCCGCGATATACGTGACGCATTCCCGATTCTGCACCGTAAGGGTTTTCGTTCTTGTCAGTGTCATATGCACCGTAGATGTCAAAGCACCACTCGTTGACATTGCCGTGCATATCATATAACCCCCATGCGTTGGGAGCAAAGCTGCCGACTGCAACCGTAGTCATTCGGTATTCGCCCGGCTTGGCGGTCAAAGCGGAATCATCAAAGTAGTTTTCCTCGATCTCATACGGATAGTGACCGTAGAAGTTCGCTTTCCCGGCGTCGAGAGAATGCTCTGCATTAAAAGGCGTCGTCGTACCTGCGCGGCAGGCATACTCCCACTCAGCTTCCGTCGGCAGACGATAGCCGTTTGCTGAGCGGTTCCATGTGACGGTTTGACCGGAAACCGTGTACACAGGGGTCAAACCCTCGATCTCGCTCTTTTTGTTCGCAAAATTCAGCGCTTCAAGATAGCTGATATTCTCAACGGGCAGTTCTTCGCCTGCAAAGGTACTCGGGTTCTTCCCCATTACCTTCCGATACTCCGCCTGTGTGATTTCATAAGGACTGATATAGAAGTCCGCGACAGTTACTTTATGCTGTGTTTCGTCGTTGCCGCGCCAGTTTTCGGTTTCCGGACTGCCCATCAAAAAGGAACCTCCTTTGATCAGGACATAATTATCCGAAACCTCCTTATGATCTGTTCCGACCGCCTGAGTTGGCGTATCGCTTTGAATCTGATTACTCTGCGGAATAGCCCATGAAGCAGACGGATTCTCTTGCGCAGGGTTGAGCGCCGAGTTTAAAACAATACCGCTCACGATCACGGCAATCAACAGTAAAGCGTACAGCAGTACCGATTTTCTCTTATCCTTTTTTGTGACCGATCTTAATATCAGCGACAGCAAATACGCTGCGAATCCCCACGCAAGGAGCATTGCGAGGTTTTCTAAAATGACAAGCCACCATGCTTTAGAGTAGTCGAGAAATGCAAAGGGATTCTTGAACAACATGTAGCTGAGCATATCCACCTTAAAAAACAGGCAGAAGCCGAATACGGAAATAGCGCTCATGACTGCACCAAGCGCGATCTTGAGTGCCTTATTTTTCAGCTTTGCGCCGATAATGCCGAAATGCAGACCGAGGTGCAGCCCCATCAGCACAAACGCCCAATGCGACAGTGCAAGGTGTCCCTGCCTGACGACAGACGAAGGAAGGATACCGTTCATGAAAGGCGTTGCGAACCGGCTCATCATCATGCCCGATAGTGCCGTACACACAAAGGACAGTAACAACATGACATTGACTGTCAGCTGAAAAATCCGCAGCGGTTGATACTTTCCCTTGAAAACCGACGCATAGTATTTCCTGTTCAATACCTGATGAACGATCGTCAGCGCGAACATAGTAACGCCCAGCCACTCGTGCGCGAGCTGCTCAGTCACCTGAAACGCCATCAAAAGCAGTAACGTAACCGTCAATGCCAAATCTATAACTCGTTTGATTATAGTATTCGTTTTCATTCAATCCACACCTTTCAATTAGAATAGCGTTTAAGCTCCGTGCGGTCACACGGAGCTTTTGTGTCCGCTTATTTCATCTCCTTTTCCCAAAAACGGATCGTGTTGATATTAAGGCTGTCCGCCACCTTTTCAAGTTCGGCGGTTTCTTCCTGTGTCAATGCGATATTAGCTGCTTTTACAGCGTCCTCAACATGCTTTTCTTTTGTCACTCCGATAATCGGTAAAGTGCCTTTGGCGATAGCCCAAGCTACCGGGATCTGCGCGATTTCAACATTGTATTTATCGGCGAGCTTTTTGAGTTCGGCGTTCAGTACTTCTATCTTGTCAAGCACGGGATTATACGCGTCTGCTCTCGCCGAACCAGCGGGCATAGGATTAGCAGTATCATATTTGCCCGACAGTGCGCCTTGCTCGAGCACCATATAAGAGAAGAAAACGATGTCGTTTTCCTTGCAGTAGTCGAGTATTCCGGAAGTCTCGGAGGAACGGTTGATAAGGCTGTAGTGATTCTGAACCGCGCCGAGCTTCAAGCCGTGCGATATTAAGATCTCGTTTGCCTGCTTGATCTCCGCAAGGTTATGATTGGAAACGCCGAGAATCGGCACATCTTCCCTTCCCTCAAAATACTTTGCCATTTCCTCAGTCCACTTAGGCGCGTCCCATACGTTGTGTATCCAGTAAATGTCGAAATGACTTAGCTTCATCAAATCAAGCTGCATTTCGATCATATCCTTGAACGCCGTTGCGCTTTCAGGATTCGCGCACTGAGGGGTGAATTTGTCGGATACAAGATAAGAGCCTTCTTCACAGTCTGCGACAAAATCAGCGAGTACCTTTTCGCTTGTTCCCATTCCGTAAGCATAAGCAGTATCCCAGAGGTTCAAGCCGTTCTTCATAGCTGTGTCAAAAATCGGACGAAGCTGCTCTGCGGTCAGGCTGTTTCCAAATGTTCCGTCGTTGCCCCAAGCCCACGCGCCGAGAGCGATTTTAGGTAAGTATTTCATAATTTCATAACTCCTTTGTATATTTTTCTTTTGATTACAAGTGTAGGCTGTATCACAGATATAATAGAAGTTCTAAAAAACTGAATCATATATCCTTGCAGCACGCATTCTGACACTGTGTCAGTAACTATATTATACATGTATTCTGACACGGTGTCAATACAAAATCAAAAAATTTCGCTGTGAATTTTTCAAATCACAATTCACAGCGTTATACTTTTTCTATTCTTTTAATTTTTCTGTGAGTGTGTTGACAAGCAGCTCGGAAATCGGTGTAATAGCTTGATGTTTTCTCCGGATAATCAATCATGAAAAAGACCACACAATGCAGCACTTGATGCATCTGCAAGCTGAGCGCCTTGAATTATGCGAGTTGCCTTAGAGAAAACCATTCGGCTGTCTGTTTTGATTTTGTGGGATTAGGCGGCACTATAAATCTGCTGTCTATAAATCTACTGACAATTCGACGGGGCAGTGGTCGGAGCCTAATACTTCGGTGTGGATATCGGCGCTGACGAGCTTATCCTTTAGCGAGTCGGAGGTGATAAAATAGTCTATGCGCCAGCCCGCGTTCTTTTCACGCGCACGGAAGCGGTAAGACCACCACGAGTAAACGCCCTCGCGGTCAGGATAAAAATATCGGTAGGTATCGGTGAAGCCGCCCGACAACAGCGCAGTCATCTTGGCGCGCTCTTCATCGGTAAAGCCTGCGTTTTTTCGGTTGGTTTTAGGGTTTTTCAGGTCTATCTCATTGTGAGCCACATTGAGGTCGCCGCAGAGGATGACAGGCTTTTTTTCCGCAAGCGCCTGCAAATACTTTAAAAAATCGTCCTCCCACGTCATGCGGTAATCCAGTCGGCGCAGCTCGTTCTGCGAATTTGGGGTGTAGCAGGTGACTACGTAATAGTCGTCAAACTCAGCGGTGATCACCCTTCCCTCACGGTCGTGCTCCTCGATCCCTATTCCGTACGCAACGCTCAGAGGTTCGGTCTTTGTGAACAGCGCTGTACCCGAGTAGCCCTTTTTTTCGGCGTAGTTCCAATACTGATAATAGCCTTCGAGCGGCAGATCTATTTGACCCTCCTGAAGCTTTGTCTCCTGAATGCAAAAAACATCCGCGTCGATCTCATTAAAGAAATCCATAAAGCCCTTTGTTACACAGGCACGCAGCCCGTTGACATTCCATGAAATCAGTTTTTTCATTCAACTTCCCCCTTTACCCTATCAGTATACTGTATCGCCGCATTTTTGGCAAGAGGTCAGCATAGATTTTATTGAGGTGGTTATATGCAATTTTTGGGGTTACTGGCGCATTATCTGTGTTTTTTTATTCTGCATGTATGCGGCAGCGGCGCATTTCCGAAGCCGCTGTCCGAAAAAAAGGAGCGCGAATACCTTAGCCGTATGTCAGAAGGAGACGAACAGGCGCGTCAGATACTTATCGAACACAATCTGCGGCTGGTAGCGCATATCGTCAAAAAGTATCACGTTTCCGACGATGAACGCGACGATTTGGTCTCCATCGGCACCATCGGACTGATAAAGGCGGTCAACACCTTTAAGCCCGATAAAAACATCCGCCTGAGCTCCTACGCGAGCCGTTGTATTGAAAATGAGATTTTGATGCACTTTCGCAGCGCCAAAAAAAGCGCTCAGGACGTGTCGCTCAGCGAAACCATCGACACCGATAAGGACGGCAATCAACTGACCCTGCTGGATATTTTAGCGGTGGAGGACGATATTCTCGACAACCTCGACAGAAAGCTCAACACACAAAAGCTGGGACAGTATATAAAGGATGAGCTAACCGAACGGGAACAAAGGGTAATCATCATGCGCTACGGGCTTGACGGAAGCAAGCCCGTGACCCAGAAGGACATTGCCAAGCTGATGAATATTTCACGCTCATATGTCAGCCGAATCGAAACCAAGGCGCTGAAAAAGCTGCGAAAGCGCTATGACAGCAGCTCGAATCTATGATCACATATATATAGCATCAGGGACTGAAACTGAGCATCAATAAACAAACTTTTATTGCAGCTTAGTATCAGTCCCTTATTTCGGATAATACGTTTTTTAATTCTTCAAGAGAATATAGACAATTGACAGCGGTGAGCATGGCGTTGGTGGTAAGATAGGTTGGCATATTCAACCGCCGCAGCAGCCTTTGACGAAGGTGTGCGGCGTTTTGCGTACCCGTTAAGCCGAGTGAATAAAGATCAGCTTTTGTGATCTTGGGCGATAAAACGGCTTTTTCTCCGATAATTGTCGCTCCGCTGCGCCTGACAGCTTCAATGATAACTTCGTCGGTAACACCCTCAACGCCCAAAAGACCTTCCTTGCCCGGTGCGGACTTGCGCTTTTCTTTACCGCTGATTTGAGGTATATAAGCGTGCCTGATCTGCTCCGACGGGATCGAGCCGCGCAGAAAGTTGCGTATAACAAAGCCTGCGGAATCGCTGTCTGTAAACACAAGAATACCGCGGGTCGCGGCGATTTGACGTATCAGACTCTGCCTTTCCTTATCGGAAAACACACGAAAGCCGTTGGTTTCGATAATCGGAGCGTCGATTATTCCGCTGAGCTTGATTTTATCATATCTGCCCTCAACGATCACTGCTTCCTTTAGCTTTATCATCAAACGCCGCCCTCCCTTACTATAAGCAGCAGCCGCGCGATCAGCTGTTCCAAATAAAGCCTGTGATTGACGGTAAGCGTTTTGAAGCTGCCATCAGCCTCTGTAAGCGCGTCAAGACAATTGCGCAGCGCCTGAGTGCTTACTCGCGAGGTCGAGGAGCGCGCACGTTTCAGCGCGAACGATCGCCCTTTGTAACTGAAATCCGAAGCAACCTGCGCCATAGTAACGCCGCATTCATCAGCCACGCGCATCCGATAAGCGTCAATGAATGCCATTGAGAGCACATAGAGCATCATCAAAGGCTCTTCCTTTTGATAAAAAAGCTGATTGAGGATAGCAAACGCTTTTTCGCCTCTGCCCTCCAGCACCGCGTCGGACAGCGCGAATACTCTTGTTTCCAAATTGACCGTCGCAAGCTTGTTGATATCGTCCATCGTGATCTCTTCGCCCTTGGCATAGGCGCTGATCTTATCAATTTCATTGCGCAGCAGATTCAGATCCGTGCCGCAGTACGAAATAAGCTTGGCGGCATTTACACGCGAGATCATCTTGCCGTTTTCGTTAGCCCATTTCGCCGCGTACCGCTCCAGAGTGCCTCGGTCAAGCTCCTTGAACTCGCAGACGGAACCGTATTTTTTTGCCTTTTTTATAATCGAAGTCAAAGCGGCTGCGTTCCTTTTCGGCACGTATGAGGGCATGGAAAGGATAATAACGGTGCCGCTGACCGGTCGGGCGAGGATATCCTTGAAACGCGCAATCTCGTCGGCGTTCATCAAATCCAAAAAAACATCGCTGATCAGCACACAGTTGTACTCGCTCATGAAAGGTACTATCTGCACTGCGGCAGCCAGCTCGTCAAGGTCTACCTCACCGCCGAAGCGATGAAAATAAAAATCGGACGGGTTCTTTCCTGCCACAGCCTCAACCAGTTTTTCGGTGTAGCGCTTGATAAACATCTGTTCCGTGCCGTAAATGACATAGATCGGCGAAAAATCCTTTTTCTTTATTTGTTTTTTCAGCTCGGCTTCGGTTATTTCAGGCATATATACCTCCGGTTATTCACGCTAATTTCTGACGGAAAGCGGCAGCTTTAAGTTTTGGTTACGGATAAAATATGCATGGCGGCTTACTTCCGAAAAATCATGCTGTCCGCGTTCCCATACACTCTCGCTTCCCGTGAAGTACAGGTCTCCGCAACGCAGCAGTGAAAGCTTTTTCGGACTGCCTTCGAGTATCAGCACATCGGGCTCATGCCATGACTCGGGGAGCTTTTGGATATCGGCTCCGGTAGTTAGATAAAGCACGCTTCCTGCCGGAGAAGTGAGATACTGGGCGGTGAAGCTTTTCTCGGCAAGGAAACAATCGGTCACCTCGTCGTTGAGACCAAACCTGTATTCAACGGAGGAGTCAAGGAAACGCGCTTTGTCAGCATCAAAATCATTGGCGTATTTACCGCTATCATATACCAAAATCTTTTCTACGTCAAATTCTTCCTCGATCGAATAGAGATAACGCGAGTGGGAATAATTCATTTTCGGAATAATAAGCATATCTATAATATCTGAGTTTCTGCCGATCTCTCTGACGGTTTCGCTGTATGATCTATAGCTTCCGCCGCAGCTCAACAGAGAGAGGTTGCGCTCCTTGGTTACAGCGACGGTCACGCCGTTTCCGCTGCTGAACACGGATAGATATGCGTTCTTATCGGCAAGCAGAGCGCTAACGGAATAACCCATCATCAGCACTGCAAGTGAAAACGCCACAGAACATCGGATATAGGTTTTGCTGAGCTTACGATTCTCACGAAGAATATAACCTGCCGTCACAAGGACAGCGATAACGGCAAGCCAAATATAATGGTAGGGTTCATCTGTTTTGACGTATGCAAACGGAAGATCGGCGCAGGCTGATATAATCCCGATAAGTGCGCGGCAGCATGATCCGCACACAGTAGCACAAGCATAAGCAAGCGGAGGAACAAAGCAAAGACAGACCGTCAGCAGGGACGACCAGAGTATCACAGCGGCAAGCGGTTCGGCAACCACCGAAAGCGGAGCCGCGAGCAGCGCAGTCCTTCCGAAAAAGATGACAGACAGCGGCATCGTCCATGCGCCGGCTGAAACAGAAACAGCAAGGAGCGACAGGATCAGGTTTGGAATGCGCAGAGCAAATACTGCCAGCGTCAAACGAAAGCTGTAGCGGTTCCTTCCGTTTTTCAGCGAGGACGATTTGCGCCAACGGGTGTATACGCTTTTGCTCAGCCTGTCGAGACGGGTAACGCGCCGCATGAAGCCGAGTATCGGAGGCTCCCACAGCACGATCCCGATAGTCGCGGCGAAAGACAGCAGCATACCGATATCTCCCACCGCATAAGGATTGAACAACGAAAGACAGAGACCGGCGAAGCCCAGGGAATTCAGGCTGTCGTGCGTTCGTCTGATGCAGTCCCCTCCGAACATAATAATCAGCATTATCCCCGAGCGCATAACCGAGGGATAAAAACCGGTCAGCGCACAGTAACCGAATATCAGCAGAACCATCAAACAAAAGCGCAGCCGTCTCATATAGAGCTTGCGCAGCAAAAAGACGAAAAGGCACAGCGTTACGGAAAAGTGCATTCCCGATACCACTACAAGGTGAGAGGTTCCGGTGCGCGTAAAATCCCGCTTGATCTCAAACGGAAGTCCGCGTTTTTCTCCAAGCAAAATCGCTCTCGCCAAGTAAACGGAGTCCCCGTACATATATCGGTTTATCACCGACTGCGCCCACTGCCTCGCGCCTACCGCGAAGGCATAGAGTGAAAACTGCTTTTCGCCCGTTTTTTTCACTGTATACGGCTGAGAAGTATCGACGGAAAGAAAGATACGCTCGCTCTTTCGGTTTGACGCCTCTTCCTCCGTCACCACGGCCGAGCCTTTGATTTTGTCAAACGCCTCCGCATCCTCAGCCCTATACGAACGCAGATAAATCTTTATTCCGGCAGGCTCATTATTGACGGTATCGGTTTGGATAATGTAATCGACCGCTTTATCGGTCAGCGTTGGCTGATCGCAAATGAAGCCTGTGAAAGATATTTCTTTATCAGAATAATTATCTATGATCGGTTCGACATAAATATTCTCATAAAGAAATATAGAGAGCATGGCGCACATGACGGTGACCGCAGCGCAAATCAAAGTCTTGCCGATCATCAGCTTCGGAAACAGCTTTTTCTGAATCAGCGACGCCACAACCACGGCAACACAAATGACGGTGATGACAGCGACGGTGACCGAATCGTGCAAATAAAAAACGACTGTAAGTGTTGAAAGGTAAGTCAGTCCAATCAAAGCAAACAGTCGTCTCATCTTAATACTCCGTTATTTCGTAAAAAGCGGCAGCGGTTCAAGGAAAATGATGTCGTCGCGATTTTTCGCTTCACCCTCCGCCAGCACGCAGGCTTTGCCCACGATTTCAGCGCCGCAGGAATCCATCAGATGCTCCAGCGCCGCAAGGCTTTCGCCGGTGGAAACCACATCATCAACAAGCAGCACACGCTTTCCGCGCAAAAACTTAACGTCGTCGTCACCCAGATACAGCTTTTGCTCTCTGGCTGTGGTAATTGAATTCACGACCACCTCGGTGCAGTTGCGCATATAAACCTTGACGCTTTTTCTGGCTATGACATACTCGCGGCAGCCCTGACGCGCCATTTCGTAGCAAAGCGGGATCCCCTTTGCCTCGGCAGACACAACTACATCATGCGCGGGGCATTTTTCCAGCAGAGCAGCGGCAGCCTTCTCGGTAACCTCTACGTCGCCGAACATAATAAACGCCGCGATACTGACGTTCTCATCAACGGGAAAAAGCTGCAGATCACGCTCTACTCCCGCAATGCTTATCTTGTAGGTATCCATCATATCCTCCTTACGCCATCCTGCCGTTGAGCTGTGTGCCGCCCAAAAGATGGAAGTGGATATGCTTTACGCTTTGGCAGCCGTCACTGCCGCAGTTGTTGACGATTCGGTAACCGTTTTCAAGCCCCAGCGTCTTTGCGATCTGAGGGATCTTGGTGAAAATATGCGCCACAACAGAAGAATTGCTTTCATCAATTTCATCAGCGCAGCTGATGTGCTGCTTTGGCACCACAAGCACATGAACGGGCGCCTGCGGCTCCAAATCGTAAAAAGCCACGATCATCTCGTCTTCATATACCTTTTTAGACGGAATAGAGCCGTCAACGATTTTGCAGAATATGCAATTGTCCATATTATTGTCCCCTATTTAGTTTATTTGAAATAAATCAACATTTCTCGTATAAGTATATTTTACATTATTATTCGTAAAAAATCAAGGCGGTACGGCGCAATATTATTGCGGCAGATCACGGCAGGAATTTTCTGAAATCGGGTTCGGTAACGACGCCCTCGTCAAGCTCTCTGCGCACGCCCTTTTTGATAAGGGAGTCGCTGTAATCGTAATAGGCGCGGTAATGATCGGCGGCTTCACGCCATTCGCGCTGCTCCGCATCTCCCAAGTCTGAGGGTGAAAGCCCGTAGTTTTTCATCAGCAAGCCTGTGACATAATCGGTAAACTTTCGCTGACCGTAGATATTTAAGTGATCGAGGTTATAAAAATCCTCGGAAACATCCACGCCCGTTTTTTTCATGTCGCGCTCAAAATTCAGATAATCAAAGCCGTATTCCCTAACGATGTCCCCCACCGCGTTCGCGCGTTCACCCCTGTCGAAGGTCCTGCGCACCACGATATGCGGAAAACGGGTAAACACAACGTTTTTCAATCCCTTGTCCTTGCAGAACTGCAGCAGCTCGCGCAGGGATCTCTCGGAATCGGGATTGAGCGGTTTTTTAGCGTCACGGTCAACAAGGTCGTCATTCATATTTCGCTGACGCGCTTTAAATACATGCGTCTCGTTTTTTATGCCCTTCAGGTAATTGTATCCCCGCGATTGATTGGCGATGATGGTTCCGGCAAGCTCCATATCCTGCGGTATGTTTTTCCACACGTCATGGTATTTGATGATTGGCATGAGGTATTCCTCCGGATGCTCCGGAGAGAGCTCGCCGAGAAACGCCAGCTTATTTGCGTTCAGCGGCAGATGGTCAACCAAATGGCGTATATTTGCCTCCTTGGCTTGGTTCTTGTCGTTGGCGTAAAGCACGCTGTTCAGCTCGACCAATATCAGCTTTGGGGACTGATGCTTGAGCGTTTCCTGAATTTGAAGCTTTGTGGTGAGGATAGAATTTGCCTCAGTCGCAAAAAGATAGCCCGTGACGCCGTGACGCTCATACGCGTAACCCGGAGCGAAATCCGAATATACCTCGCTTGCGCCTATCAGCACAACGTCAACGGAATCTTTATCCTCTAAGTAAAAGCCTTTTACGCGCTCGCGGTTATGATCCGTGCTGCAAAGCACATATTCCTGAAGCAGGAGTGTGGAAAACAGCACCGCCAGCAGCAGCGTCAGCACCTTTGAAAAGCGCAGCAGCCTTGCCTTCATTGCGGTTCGCCTCATTAAACGCCGTCAAAATAGTAATCGATTTCCTTTACAACGCCGTCCTCTACAAAGAACTGCAGCGACTTGTCACCGACGGAATAGCTCAGATACTTGCCTGTTTTCTGAACGTCGTCGCCGTATTTTTCTCCTATCTCGGAGTCCTTACTTCCCACGGAAATACCCTTGGGAGTTGCGATCCCCTCGCCTTTGATGGTGATCTCTATAACTCTGTCGATTTCACCGTCGGGATAAGTAAAGACAGAGAAGCCGTCGTACTCATAGGTTTTATCCTCGCCCTCGGTGCCGTGGCAGCTTGCCTCGGAGTACACGTTTTTCGCGTCGCCGAGCTTTGAAAGAACCTCGCTCATATCCTCGTTAAGGTCGATTTTCTTTCCGTTGATCTCACAGGTGAGATCAGCCTCGGTAAAGCCGTCTCCGCTTTTTTTCGCTTCCGTTTGAGAAACGGCGGAGGTATTGCCGCCGTCGGAGGCTTTTGAATCCGAAGCTCCGCAGCCCGCAAATGAAACCGCGCCGGCAAGCGTCAGCACGGAAAGAATGATCGCCACATGTTTTTTCATAATAAACAACTCCCTAACAGGTAATATTCTTCAGGCAATACCGCATGATTTGCGGGGCATGCCTTGTTTAATTTTATCATCATTATAGCATTTTATTTATCTTTTTTCAACAACTAAACCGAAAAAAGACAGATATTCGACATTTTCAGCGAATATCTGTCTTGAATCAATTGATTTATTAGTGATAATGCGATTATTTTTTGGCAGTAATTTTCTTTTCCTCTCCTCTGAGCAAACGCTTGATATTATCCTTGTGTTTAACGGTAACAAACACGCCGATTATAAGCGCCGCGCACGTGGAGATCACCACGTAACTCATTACGATATTATCTCCGTATGGGATACGGTCAAAGAAAAAGGTAGCCAAAAAAGTGTAGGGACCGTACAGCAGCGCGCCGGTTATGCTGCCCAGCGAAATGATTTTGAACAGCAGGAACAGGATTAGAAATGTTCCCAACACCATCAGAAAAACGCGCCAGTCCTCAGTGAGCATCAGCGCCGCCGCAGATACTACTCCCTTGCCGCCTTTAAAATGGAAATAAAGCGGATAGGAATGGCCGAGGATGCAGAAGATACCTGCAAGGTATTTGCCGACATTTATCACCATTTCTTTGTATATAGGGTCTGTTACCGAACCGGTAACTACAGAAAACAACATTCCTCCGATCAAAACAGCGATAACGCATTTCAGCGCGTCGCAAACGATAGTGATTATCGCCGGAACCTTGCCCACGGAGCGGAGAACATTGGTAAAGCCCGCGTTTCCGCTGCCCATATCACGAATGTCCTTTTTGCCCTTAGTCCAAATCTTTGTGACGATAACGGCAGGATTGATGCTGCCCAGCAGATAGGCGATAACAGGCGTGAGCAGCCAGCACCACCAGTAGGGAGCAAAGCTGTTTGACAGCACGGTTAATACAGGATCCATTACTTCTCTCCCCTTTCGCGGATAATGATCCTTACAGGCGTGCCCTCCAAGCCGAACGCCTCGCGGATACGGTTTTCAAGATAGCGCTGATAGGAAAAGTGGAACAATTCCTTATCGTTGCAGAAAAACACAAAAGCAGGCGGCTTTACGGAAGCCTGAGTTACATAGAATACCTTTAGGCGCTTGCCCTTGTCGGAGGGCGGCTGAACGCGCGTGGTCGCCTGAGCAAGCAGCTCGTTGAGCATTCCGGTCCTGATGCGCAGATTGGCGCTTTCATTAGCGGTCAGTATCGCTTCAAACAGCTTGTCGAGGCGCAGTCCCGTCTTAGCGGAAATAAACACCTGCGGTGCATAGGACATAAAGGCGAAATCAGCGTCGAGCTTCTTGCGAAACTCATTCATAGTCTTGTCGTTTTTTTCGATCGCGTCCCACTTGTTGACCGCAAGCACGCAGGCTCGCCCTGCGTCGTGCGCAAGCCCTGCCACCTTGGTATCCTGCTCGGTAATACCCTCGCAGGCGTCGATCATTATTACGCAGACGTCGCTGCGCTCGATCGCCATTTTAGCGCGGATGACGCTGTATTTCTCTATATTATCGTAAATTTTGCTCTGACGGCGCAGACCTGCGGTATCAATAAAATTGAATTTGCCGTATTGATTTTCGATCATGGTGTCGATAGTGTCGCGCGTGGTTCCTGCGATATCGGACACAATGCAGCGATCCTCGTTGGTGATGCGGTTGACAAGCGAGGATTTTCCCGCGTTAGGCTTGCCGATCACCGCTACGCTGATAACGGTCTCGTCCTCTTCCATTTCATTGTCAAAGGAGAGATATTCAAAGCAGCGGTCAAGAAGGTCGCCTGTGCCGTGGCCGTGAACTGCGGAAACCTGAACAGGCTCGCCCAGTCCCAAATTATAGAATTCATAAAAATACATCGACGGGTCGCCGACGGTGTCGCATTTATTGACGCACACCACCACAGGCTTGCCGGATTTTTGCAGCATCTGCGCCACGTCCATGTCGGTAGCGACCATACCGCTTTTGCAGTCGGTCACCAGAATGATGACGTTGGCGGTGTCTATCGCAAGCTGTGCCTGCCTGCGCATTTGTGAAAGGATCACGTCGTCGCTCTTAGGCTCTATGCCGCCCGTGTCCACCACCATGACCGATTTTCCCAGCCACTCAGCCTCGCCGTAGATCCTGTCGCGGGTCACGCCGGGAGTATCGTCCACAATGGACATGCGCTGACCGATCAGCTTGTTAAAAAGAGTGCTTTTGCCTACGTTGGGTCTTCCCACGATAGCAATAACAGGTTTGTTCATCGGAATTCACCAGCCTTTAAATAAGGATAGAAAAACAGGGCAACAGCACGCTGTCGCCCATTAGGTTCCAAAATAAGAAGCTTACGCGTCTTTCTTCTCGATAACCTGTCTGCCGTTGTACATACCGCAGTTGGTGCAGGCTCTGTGAGCCGCAGTCAGCTCACCGCAGTTGGGGCAGGTTGTGAGAGTGGGAGCGTTGAGCTTCCACACGGTTGAACGTCTTGAGCTCTTTCTTGCGTGAGATGTTTTTCTTGTAGGTACTGCCATTACAAAGACCTCCTTTTATGTGTATTCATTCCATAAGCTGTTTCAGTTTTTCGAGCCGAGGGTCGATCTGCCGCTTTTCACAGGCGCAGTCACCGAGATTCAGGTTGCTGCCGCACTGCGGACAAAGCCCTTTGCAGTCCTGCCTGCACAAAAACTTTTGCGGCAGGGAAAGCAGTATGTCGGTAATAACGACATCGTCAAGCTCGAGTGTAAAATCAGGGGTTTCAATATAATCGTCGTTGCCCTCGTCGATCAGCGTCTGCGCAAGCTTGTGAGAAAAGCTTTGGCGCATTTCGACCGTCCGCAGCTCACCGCAGCGGTCGCAGCTTCGCTGATAATCAAAACAACAGTCAAGCGTCAGTGTGACAAGACTTGCCCTGTTGGCGGCAACAGCGGTAACGGTGACGGGAGATTTGAATGGAAAAACACCGTCAACGTCTATTTGCGAGATGTCCAGCCGATAGGTCAGCTCTTTTTTTTCACCGTCATTTAAAAAGACCGATTTCAGTTCAAAAAGCATCGCCGCACCTCAAAACCGCAAATACGCATATTAAAACGCTGTCTATTATTATACAAAAGGATTCTTCCTTTGTCAACTGATAAATTCGATAAATTGAGGAGTTTTTTCTATTTTTATCGTATATATTGTGCAATTATTCCCAACAAGAATTATATCGGACAGCTCCAAGAAAAATCGGCGTAATCTAATGACTACGCCGATTGATATTTCGATTAAAAGTCAAATCAGATTCTCTGGCAAACCGCGTTTATGGTGTCGGGAATGTCAGCCTCGTCCGCCGAGATCAGCAGAACGATGTTGGTGGAGGACGCCTCGGAAAGATCCTGCATCTTCTTTGTGAAATCCTCTAAACCGTCGATACCTTCCTTGCAGATTTTGAAAGTGGAATCAACCAGAATGTCGGTAACGTCATAGTTGCCCGCGCAAATGCCGCTGATGAAGCCGCAAAGCATGTCGTAGCCCGAAACGCTGTACTGGTCGGTGTCAATGAGTCTTGCCTTGTGAGTTACGTCATAGGTAAGCTTAGCGCCCTTCTCGATGACAACAACGTTGCCCGAAGAAGCAGCGACAGCCTCGTTGGCAAGCGCAATCAATTTTTTGGTTTTACCTGTGCCTTTTTTACCGATAAGTAAAGAAACCATTGTTATTACCTCCGAATTTTTCTTTTTGAAGCCACTCAGCCAAGACGAGCCTCAAGCTCAGCCTTGAGATCCTCAAATTTAGGTTTGCCGAGCAGGGCAAACATATTCTTCTTATAGCTTTCCACACCGGGCTGGTTAAAGGGATTTACACCGAGCATATAACCGGAGATCGCGCAAGCCTTTTCGAAGAAATAAATCAGATAGCCGAGTTCTGTCTCGTTCATTTCGGGAACATTGATCACAATGTTGGGAACGCCGCCGTCATTGTGAGCCAGCGCGGTACCCTGGAATGCCTTTTGATTGACAAATCCCATTGTCTTGCCCGAAAGGAAGTTCAAACCGTCAACATTGGTGGGATCGGTGCCGAGAGTAACTTCTTTTTTACATTTATCAAAGAGAACGACAGTTTCAAACATAGTACGTCTGCCGTCCTGAATGTACTGACCGAGTGAGTGAAGGTCGGTGGAAAAGACTACGCTTGCAGGGAAAATACCCTTGCCGTCTTTGCCCTCGCTTTCACCGTAAAGCTGCTTGAACCACTCCGCCATCATGGTGTACGCAGGCTCATAGGAAACCATGATCTCCATGGTTTTGCCCTTGCGGTACAGGATATTGCGGATAGCGGCGTATTTGTAGCAGTCGTTTGTCATTACGTCGTCGTTGTCAAGCTCCTTCTGCGCCTGCTGAGCACCCTGCATGAGAGCGTCGATATCAGCGCCTGAAACCGCGATGGGAAGCAGACCGACCGCTGTAAGAACAGAGAAACGGCCGCCGACGTCATCGGGAACAACAAAGGTCTCGTAGCCTTCCTTGTCGGCAAGCTCCTTTAAGGTGCCCTTTTCCTTGTCGGTGGTGCAGAAGATACGCTCGCGCGCACCGTCCTTACCGTACTTCTGCTCGAGCATTTCACGGAATACGCGGAACGCTATTGCAGGCTCAGTAGTTGTGCCCGACTTTGAGATCATATTTATGGAAACGTCCTTGCCCTCGCACAGCTCCATTACCTCAGCGAGTGCGGAAGAGCTGATGGAATTGCCCGTAAAGAAAATCTGAGGGGTATCCTTGCAGGTAAGGTTATAGTTCTGCGAAGTCAAAAACTCGATCGCAGCGCGTGCGCCGAGATAAGAACCGCCGATACCGATAACCACGAGAACGTCGCTGTTCTTTTTGATTTTTTCGGCAGCCGCCTTGATACGGGCGAACTCCTCTTTGTCGTAATCGGTGGGCAGGTTGAGCCAGCCGATAAAGTCATTGCCGAGACCTGTGCCGTTTTTGAGCGCCTCATGCGCAGCCTTGACCTCGCAGGCAACGCCCTCAAGCTCATGGTCGGCAATAAATCCTTTTAAATACTTATCATTAAGCTTTGTTGCCATATAAACTTTCCTCCATATTACTTTTATTGTTTTATTATACAACAAAGCGCCGATAATTTCAAGGTTATTTTGTCAATTTCTTAAACTTCTTATTATCTCTTATATCATATAGTAAGCATTGATCGCATCAAAGCGCCGAATACTCTCGGGAAAGATATCTTCTCAACCTGCTCCGACGCTACTACCGGAAACCGCCGTGTTTCTTTTCCGATGCGGCAGGTAACGCTTCCCACCCTTTGCTGTTCCTTTACCGGAGCGTCGATTTCTTCCGGCACGTCCAAATCCACTTGCAGCTCGTCGGTGGTGGCGTTCGGCTTGACTATTTTACCGCCGACCTTACAGCTGAGTTTCACACTCTTCTCCATTCCGCCGTTCACCTTGACGTCGGAGGGGAGATCTTTCGGCGCTTTTAATTCTACTACAGAATAATCAGCGAAGCCTGAATTCAGCAGCGCCGCCGCGTCCGAAAAGCGCTGTTTTCCCGTATCCGCTCCCAATACAACAGCTATAAGGCTCATGCCGCCGCGTTCGGCGGTCGCTGAAATACAGCAGCCTGCGTCGTCGGTGGTTCCCGTTTTCAGTCCTGTGATACCGTTGTAGCTTTTGAGCAGCTTATTGGTATTGACGATCTGGGTCTTGCCGCCTCGCAGCTGATCCAGCCAGATCGAAGTGTAATCAAAAACCTTTCTGTGCTTGATCAGCTCGCGCGACATCAGCGCAACGTCGTAAGCGGAGGTGATGTGACCTTCCTCATCGAGCCCGTTGCAGTTTTTGAACACGGTATCCTTCATGCCGAGCTGCTTCGCTTTTTGGTTCATCTGACTGACAAAGGCTTCCTCACTGCCGCTTAGGTGCTCCGCCAGCGCTACAGCCGCGTCGTTCGCGGAAGCGACCACCGTCGCCTTGATCATATCGTCAGCGCTCATGGTTTCTCCTGGCTCCAGCCAAATATCGCTGCCTCCCATTGAAGCTGCGTGCTCAGACGCGGTGATTTGATCGCTCAGCTTCAGCTTTCCGCTTTCAACCGCCTCAAATACCGGTATCAGCGTCATGACCTTGGTTATGGAAGCACAGGGTCGCTTTTCATGCGGATTTTTCTCAAAAAGAATTTTACCTGTAGACGCTTCCATCAGCACCGCCGCAGGAGCGCTGATTTCTTCCCGGGACAGCGCTCCGACGGGAATAACGGTCGGCACAACCGTAAGAACGGACAAAATGACCGCAGATATAGATTTTTTTATCATAAAATAACACCTCATCCAAGGTTATGAACGAGGCGTTTGTTTTATGAATTATTCGATCAGACAAACCGCATGGGCAGAAATGCCCTCAAGTCTGCCTGTGAAGCCGAGTTTTTCCTCGGTCGTCGCCTTTACGCTGACGCAGGAAATATCCAGTCCGCAGGCGTCGGCGATGTTTTGACGCATTTCGGGTATATGCGCCATCAGCTTCGGCTTTTGAGCTATCACCGTTGAATCTATGTTTACAACGCGATAATTATTCTTTTTTAGAATATTGCACACTTCTTTTAACAGCATGAGACTGTCCGCACCCTTGTAGCGGTCGTCGGTGTCGGGAAAATGGCGGCCGATATCGCCGAGAGCCGCGGCTCCCAGAAGTGCATCGGAAACAGCGTGAAGCAGAACGTCAGCGTCGGAGTGACCGAGCAGACCGAGTTCATATGGAATCTCAACGCCGCCCAGTATCAGCTTGCGGTTTTGGGCAAAACGGTGTACATCATAGCCGTGTCCGATCCTCATGACTGAGCCTGCTCTCTTTTGCGGAGTATGCTTTCCGCAATCAAAACATCAGTGGGCGTGGTGAGCTTGATATTCTCAGCGCTGCCGTCAACGACCTCGATCTGCATTCCGAGATTTTCGATAAGCGCACAGTCGTCGGTGAAGCTGTCAAGCTTGTTCCCTGCCTTTTCAAGCGCAAATTCGTACATTTCGCGGTCAAAGACCTGCGGAGTCTGCACCGCGCGAAGAGTAGAACGTGGAGGAGTGCTGACGATACGGCGGTCGTCGTCTACCACTTTTATAGTATCGGTAACGAAAGTTCCGAGGGTTGCGGCTTCGGTATCGAAAGCGGCTTCAACCACGGCATTTATTTCTTCTACAGAAATAAGAGGTCTCGCGCCGTCGTGGATAGCAAGGTATTTTGCCTGCGAATTGACCGCTGCGACTCCGTTTTTAACGCTTTCGGCACGGCTTGCGCCGCCTGCGACGAGGGTTGACAGCTTGCTCACGGCGTTTTGCTCGGCGATATTACGAATCGCGGCAAAATCCTCTTCCCTGCAAACAACGACGATTTCACTGATGACCTTGCTGCTCTCAAAGGCACGCAGCGTGTAGGCGATGGCGGGCTGCCCAAGCAGCGGTATAAGCTGCTTTGAAACATCTGAGCCCATGCGTGTAGAGCTGCCTGCGGCAACAATAACGGCGGATACAAAAGTTGACATAATAATCTCTCCTATCGGCAGGATGATGCTATAGGCAATACCGCATAATTCAGGTGTGCGGATTGCGCAGTAAGATTTTTCGTCAGGTTGTACAAATAAATTGAGGTAAGGCTGTCGCCTTGCCAAGATTTTTTGGGCAAGCTGACGGAATAAGATTCAAGCAAGCCGTGCGCCTTGAATTGTGCGGTGTTGCCTATACTGTTATATTTTATCAAGCGCCTGCTTAAAATCGGCGATGAGGTCGTCGGCGTTTTCCAAGCCGACAGAAAGACGGATCAAATCGGGAGCGATACCCGCTTCGGCAAGCTGTTGGTCGCTGAGCTGACGGTGAGTATGGCTTGCAGGATGCAGCAGACAGGTCCTCGCGTCCGCAACATGCGTAGCGATCGTCGCAAGCTTGAGGCTGTCCATAAAGGTTATCGCCTTGTCTCTGCCGCCCTTGACCGCGAACGCCATTACGCCGCAGGAGCCGTTGGGCAGATATTTCTTTGCCAATTCGTTGTATTTATTTCCCTCTAAATCGGGATAATCAAGCCACGCTACTTTTTCGTGCGCACTGAGGAATTCGGCGATTTTCAGGGCGTTTTCGCAGTGGCGGTTCATGCGGACGTGAAGCGACTCCAGTCCGTTGTTCAGATAAAAGGCGTTCTGGGGCGACTGAATGGAACCGAGGTCGCGCATAAGCTGGGAGGTAGCCTTTGTTATGTAAGCGAGCTTGCCGAACTTTTCAGCGTATATCAAGCCGTGATAACTCTCGTCGGGAGTAGTAAGACCCGGGTATTTATCGGCGTGAGCCATCCAGTCAAAGTTGCCGCTGTCAACGATCGCGCCGCCGACGCCGATCGCGTGACCGTCCATGTATTTTGTGGTGGAGTGAGTTACGATATCCGCTCCCCACTCGATGGGACGGCAGTTTACGGGAGTGGCAAAGGTATTGTCCACTATCAGCGGAACTCCGTGGCTGTGCGCCAAACGGGCAAATTTCTCAATATCGAGCACCGAAACGGTGGGATTGGTAACGGTTTCGCCAAACACCGCACGGGTGTTGTCGCGGAACAGTTTGGCAAGCTCCTCCTCGGGCAGATCCTGATCGACAAAGGTCACGTCGATACCCATTTTCTTCATGGTAACGCCAAGAAGATTGTAGGTTCCGCCGTAGATCGCGGAGGAAGCGATGATATGGCTGCCTGTTTCGCAGATGTTGAACAGCGCAAAGAAGTTAGCCGCCTGACCGCTGGAAGTCAGCATACCTGCAACGCCGCCCTCGAGCGCCGCGATTTTTGCGGCTGTCGCGTCGTTGGTGGGGTTTTGCAGACGGGTATAAAAATATCCGCTTGCTTCCAGATCAAAGAGCTTGCCCATATCGTCGCTGGACGCATATTTCCATGTGGTGCTCTGGTAAACGGGAAGCTGGCGCGGTTCTCCGTTTTGCGGTTCATAGCCTGCGTGCAGGCATTTGGTTTCAATGTTCATCTTTAACCATTCCTTTCTGCTGTTGATTACTGTAATATCACATATTAGTGAAATAATCCTTTAATAAAGCCGGTGATCGCGTCGGTGCCGAAAATAATCAGCGCCGCAACAATAATAAACAAAATCGCAGACAATATCTTGACGGTCGTGCGCTTTGCCGGGGGCATGTCCTCAAACTCCTCCGCGGGCGGCTCTTCGTCAATGATCTTTTCCTCACCCTCAAGCTTCACCGCACCGATGCCCACGCAGATATCATATGCCTTGTCATACGCGGAGTACGGAACCAAAATGTCGCGCCATGAGCTGCTGTAGCCCTTGACCGAGGCAGGCATGATGTCCTCCTCAACGATCACGCTGTCGTTTGGGATTCCGTTATCGGTCAGCGCGGTTTGGATGCGCTCGCGCTCGAAGCCGTCAGCCGAGGTCAAATAAACAGGCGTACTGCTGTCCGTCAGCGGAAGCAGCGGCTTTCGGCTGCGGCAGCTTGTGCAGTATTCCATCTCGTCTTGGTAAACACGTTTGCATTTTTTACAATACTTCATAGGATGCTCCCCTGATCTTTAGGCAACACCGCATAATTCAGGTGTGCGGATTGCGAAGTAGAATTTTTCGTCAGGTTGGACAAAAAATCGAGTTAAGGCTGGCGCCTTGCCGAGACTTTTTTGGACAACCTGACGGAATAATAATCAAGCAAGGCGTGCGCCTCGAATTGTGCGGTGTTGCCTTTATAGTTTTATTGTAACACAAAAACGCGGCGGGAGCAATACCCCCGCCGCAATTATCAGGCGTTTTTTATCAAACGACGGAACAAAAAACCGTATTACAAAAAAACAGGCTGTGTTTGTGTGCGCTGCAGCGCGTCGGAAACGCATTTTTCAAGCATGTCAAAGTCAGCCGAAAGAGAGTTGGGCTTGTTCACCGGGTCGTCCTGACGAAGCGGAACAAAGAAAATGTTTTTAGTATTCAGCAGTTTTCCGATATTTTGCGCGGAAGCTCCGAGCGCGTCGTTGGTCGAAACGCAGAGCAGCACCGGCTTGAGCACCCTAAGGTGCGATTTGACCGCCATGGTGACCGCTGTATCGGTCACGCCGTTGCACAGCTTTGACAGGGTGTTGCCCGTGCAGGGAGCCACCACCAGCAGATCGCACATGCCGCGCGGTCCGATGGGTTCGGTCTGCGTTATCGTTCGCAGCACGGGTCTGCCGCCGATCTGCTCGGCACGTCTTATCATGTCCTCCGCCCTGCCAAAGCGGGTATCTGTTGACGAAGCGTGCTCCGACATAACGGGTATCAGCTCATATCCGCTGTCCGCAAGCCGCTGCATCTGCTCAAACGCCTTTGAAAAGGTGCAAAAGGAACCGCACATCGCAAAACCTATGGTTGCCTTTTTCACCCGTTCACCTCCTTCTTTCAGGAAAGTATATGATAAACAGTAGTTTTTATGATCTCGCCTGCGGTTTTGGGCGCACACCTGCCGGGAAGCGAAAGCGCTCGTACTGCGTCGATCCCCAGCGTCTTTGCCGCCTCAAAATTCACTCCTCCGGGCAGCGAAGCAAGGTCAATGATAAGAGTATCGGGGTCGGTGTTTTTGAGCAGCTCCCTGTCGAAAATAAGCGAAGGTACGGTATTGAACACTATATCCGCGCCGTCAACGCCTTTCAGCGCGGCGGTATCTGCCGCTTTATATCCAAGTGCGCGGATCATAGCCAGATCCCCGGGCTTGCGTGCGGTCACGGTCACATCTGCATTGAGAGCGTGAAGCAGCCGCGCGAGCACCTTGCCGATCCTGCCGAATCCGACAATCAAAACACGACTGTGAGCTATCGTTCCCTCGTACTCCTCCATGGCGCGCTGTATCGCTCCCTCGGCGGTCGGCACTGCGTTGAGCACCGCAAAATCCTCGCGTCCCGCGTAGTCGAACACCCTGCCCTTTTGCAAAAACGGATACGCGCGCAGCAGCTTGTCAGCCATGCCTGCACACACGGGTATCTGCGAAAGCAGGTCGCAGTCTTTTTCACTCAGATAGCGTTTTTCATCTGAAAACGGAGTGTTTAGACTGTTATCCATCCGCAAACAGGGCAGCGGAAATATCGCTGCGTCACAGCAGCGCAGAGCGCCTGACACATCGGAAAGCGCGACCGCTCCGACGCTGAGCAGCTTGTCAAAGCCGCCGAGGATAACACGAAAGCCGTCACGCGCAAGCGAATCAGCCAAATAAAGCTGCCGTTTGTCGCCGCCGATCACGGCAAAGGTCTTGATCTTGCTTAACTCACTCATAAAAACACCAGCCTCAATCATCTTTCCCTATAATATATGCGGCGTTATTACAAATGTGATTCCATAAAGAGACTGCTAATTTTTTTGCTGTTTTTTTCTTTATTTACACTTTTTTTCGCGAAAGCTGTGTTATAATATTTTTTATATACGGCAAAATCGGAGGTTTTTTGATGAAAATAGGTTTTGACAACAATCAGTATCTGGAAACACAGTCACAGCATATTCGCGACAGAATAGCCAAATTCGGCGACAAGCTGTATCTGGAATTCGGCGGCAAGCTTTTTGACGATTACCATGCCTCGCGCGTGCTGCCCGGCTTTAAGCCCGACTCCAAGCTTCAAATGCTGATGCAGCTAAAGGACGAAGCGGAGATCGTGATAGTTATTAATGCCGACGACATTGAAAAGAACAAGGTGCGCGGCGATTTGGGTATCACATATGATTTGGACGTACTCAGACTGATCGACGTTTTCCGCAGCCGCGGACTGTATGTAAACTCCGTTGTGCTGACACGATTTGCCGATCAGCCAACCGCGATAAATTTTGAGAAGATCCTGACCGGAAACGGCTTGAACGTTTATCACCACTATTCCATTCCCAATTATCCCACCGACGTAGACTTAATCGTCAGCGACGAGGGCTACGGCAAAAACGATTATGTGGAAACCTCGCGCAGGCTGGTGGTGATCACCGCCCCGGGTCCCGGCTCGGGCAAGATGGCAGTATGCCTTTCGCAGCTGTATCACGAGCACAAGCACGGAGTCAAGGCAGGCTACGCCAAGTTTGAGACCTTCCCGATATGGAACCTGCCGCTCAAGCATCCTGTCAATGTGGCGTATGAGGCGGCGACCGCCGATTTGAACGACGTTAACATGATAGACCCCTTCCACCTTGACGCATACGGTAAAACCACTGTCAATTATAACAGAGATATTGAGATCTTCCCCGTGCTCAACACAATGTTTGAGCTGATTTTGGGAGAGTCCCCATATAAGTCGCCGACCGACATGGGCGTAAACATGGCAGGCAACTGCATAATAGACGACGACGCGGTGTGCGCCGCCGCCAATCAGGAGATCATTCGCCGCTACTACGCCGCTCTTTCAAACCAAACCAAGGGCGTAGGCTCTACAGACGAGGCGTATAAGATCAGACTGCTGATGAAGCAGAACAAGCTCAGCACCGATGACCGTCCCGTGATCGCTCCCGCGCTTAAAAAAGCGGAGGAAACAGGAGCTCCTGCCGCCGCGATCGAGCTTGACGACGGAACTATCATCACGGGAAAAACCTCTAACCTGCTGGGAGCATGCTGCGCTATGCTGCTCAACGCGCTGAAGGCTCTCGCGAATATTCCGGATGACATCGACCTGCTCGAGCCGACGGTCATTGAGCCGATCCAGAAGCTGAAGGTCGAAACCTTCGGCTCGAACAATCCCCGTCTGCACACTGATGAGATATTGATCGCGCTGGCTATGTCGGCGGTTTCCAATCCCATTGCCAAGCTTGCGATGAAACAGCTGCCTAAGCTGCGCGACACCGACGCGCACGCCACTGTCATCCTGTCCGAAACCGACACCAGGACCCTTAAAAAGCTGGGCATACGCCTGACGACCGAGCCGACATACGAAACGGAACGACTGTATAGAAAGAAATAATAACAGGGCATACAAGCTACTCAAGCCTGTGTGCCCTGTTCTATTATGTTTTATTGAAGCTGCTCCAAAAGAGCTATAAGGCTTTCAACGGAAAAGCGGTCGTCGGCGTCAAACTCCGAGTTGAGCTTTTCTGTGTTTTCATAGGAGTGCTCAACCTCCTTGGAGTAGCGCTGCAAAATCCTCATTCGGGGATAGGGATATCCCTCTTCGGCAAACGCTGCGTCCATCTTTCCCGTCACCAGATAAGCGCAGACAATGCGCTTTATTGAATAGAGCACGTCGTCGGAACGCACCGCTTCAAGGTAATAGCGATACACATAGTAGAGTGCGAATTTTTCAAAATCGAGTTCAAAGTCACGTGAAATACTCAGAGTATCCGCCTGAGCCGCAGTTTTTTCAAGCGCGCTCCTCCATTGAGGACTCATGATCTCAAAGTCAAGGTGCATGTCAAAGATGAAGCCGCAGCCGTCAGCCTCCGCGTTTTCAAGACTAAGCGGACTCGGCTCTTCGCCGTTGAGCAGGCTTTGCACCTGAGCGTTGAATTCCAGACAATCCGCCAGCCGATAGGCAAAGGGTTCTTCTCGGTTGAGCAAAAAGCCGACGGTGCGTTCACGCGCCTTTATCAAAAAGCTGAGATAATCGTCGTCTTCATCAGCAGCGTCCAGCTCGGTCTCGCCTCCGAAATCTCGATAGGCATCATTCTCCGCAAGCATAAGACGCGCCGCCTCAGGACAGGCGAACGAGAGGATATTCTCGCGGAAACCGCCGTATTCCACCCTGACTCTCGGAAAGTTCGCGCAGGTTTGACTCAGATGCTCCTCGCCTATCCCAATAAAAATATCGCAGAGCATATCATCGTTCCAGAAGGGACAGCGCCCGTTTTCCGTGCGGAACACGCGCTCGCCGTATTCGTCGGTCACTGCCTTGGAGCGTATCTTATCGCCCAGCGCTCCCTGAACGGTATTGTAGAATCTCTCGGTTTCGCTGTCAAGGTCAATATCCCAGTCCTTGCAGCAGCTGTCCTCGCAGCGGTTGGCTATACATTTGAATTTTTTATAAAAGGTCGGAAAAATATCGCGCATATCATCACTTCCCGAAAGCATTATTTTTGACGTGTCAGCTTATATGTACGGTCAGTTTCATTATCGGATATGGTAAGCTTGTCTCCGTCAAGATAACAGGTGTAGTCCGCGTCTGAAACACTCGCTGAGCCGGTCTGCTCCGCAAAATCCACATGAAGAGTGCCGTTCTGCAGGGTGTAATCAAAATCATATTCACGAACCGCCGTTTTCAGTTTACCTGATTTTCCGTCATTAAAAACATAAGAGGTAACATCATCCGCAGCCCAGCTGCCCTGAAGCTTTTTAACATCGGTAACGGCATCACCCGACGGCTTATTGTTTTTCGTGTTTTCCGTATTGTCAGACTGTGAAGCAAGGGATACTGTCAGTCCGACAGCGGAGAGCACAAACACTGCCGCGCACAAAATCATAACCACGCGGTATTTTGGAAAACGCGGCTTTGAAGCAACTTCCGAACCGCTGAGCGCTGTGTTTTGTTCCATATCCATCGTTTATTCCTCCTTACCGGTTTTACGGCGTTTTCCTATCACAGCGGCTGCCGCAAAGCCTGCGGCGGACAATACCATAAGTGTGATCCACAGCGGGATAAGCGAGCCGCTCTTTCCGGACGGATCATCGGGCTGAGATACGGTAGCGTCGGTTTTTTTGTCAGTCGTATTGCCGTCTTTGGGAGCGCCGATCTGTATGCGCTCGGTGCTGTCGGCAAACCTTGCGCCGCAGACCTCGCACTCATAGCAGGGCTTGCCGTTTTCATCCTTTGCTTTGCGAAGCTTGTGACCCGTAGCCGGGATCGCCTCGGTTTTGGTGTGTTCGGGATTATTGCGGCAGGTAAAGCGGCGCTCTCCCTGCTCAGTACAGGTCGGAGCCTTCACGACCTTGCCGCTGTCCCAGCTGTGGCCGCCGGCGCAGGAGTTGGAGGAGTTGCCGCCGTTATTTGATTTTTCGGAAGCTTTTCCGTCCTTTGTCAGCACGATCTCGCCGTCTGCGACCGAAGTGTGCAGCAGGTTGATGTCGCTGTCATATATCTCGCTGCCGCTGAGCTTTACCGTGTAGGACTTTGCCTGCACCTTATCCGTTGTCTCGAAAACCAACGTAAATGCCGTGCCCGTTCCGGTCATCAGACCGTTTTGAGAACCGAACGAGATCTTGGCGGAGCCGTCGCTTTTTTGCACGCCGCCGAGCGCAGGCGCAAGCTTGGTGTATTCAACGTCCTTGAGCTTAAAAGCGCTTTTATCCCACGTAAAATCCAAATAGCCGTAGGCGTAGCCTGTATTTTGAGAGAAGCTCACGGGAAGCCTTACTTCCTCTCCTTTTTTGCTCTCTGCGGTCACGCTTCCTGTTTCGACGTTAAGCCTACCGTCTTTTACAGGCTGCTGCTTATCGGGGGACTGTGAGGACTGATTTGAGGACGAACCGTTCTTAGAATCGCTCTTATTGGTATTATTTGAACTCTCGGTTTTGTCCTTCTTATCTGTCTTATCGGTTTTGTCGGATGAAGCGCCTGAGCCGCTGAGAGTTACCTCTCCGTTTTTCGTCTCGGACGGAATATCGTTGATATCAAAATCATATACCTCAGACTCGCTGAGGTTGATCGGATAAGTTCCCGCCTTTGCGCCGTCCGCTATAGTGAATACCAGCGTAAACGCCGTACCGTCGCCCTTGAAGGGCTCGTATGTCATCATATCTCCAAAGGATACCTTGTAATTGCCTTTTGAAGTAATGGGAGCAGCCGAGGACTGCATTGGCGCAAGCTTGGTGTATTCAACTGATTTTAAAACAAGCGCCGATTCATCCCACGAAGCGCGTACATAGCCGTATTCGTATGTGGGATTATCGGCAAAGCTCACCGGCACCTTTACGGTATCGCCCGGCTTCAGCGAAGCCTTGACGCTGCCTGCCTTTATCGTCATCTTACCTGCCGCCGCTGCGCCGAAAGGTATCAGCATCGACACGATCAGCAAAACAAGCGAGAAGGAAACGATCCTTTTTTTCATCATTTTGCCTTCCTTTCGTTTTTGTTTTCTATGTTATTCTATCACAGCGGTCAAAAAATGTCTACTCCCACACCTTCGATTTTTTTAAAAAGGAGTTGTATCGCAGCAAAAAATCCATTATAATAGTAGACAGAAAAATCAAGGAGATGTTTTTAATGATGATTTTACTTAATATTCTTTTGTTGCTGCTCGGCTTCGCAGCGCTGATAAAGGGCGCGGATTTCTTTGTTGACGGCAGCTCGTCGATAGCGCGTACTTTTAAGGTGCCCGGCGTTATTATCGGACTGACGATAGTCGCAATGGGAACCAGCGCACCTGAATTGGCGGTCAGTACTTCGGCGGCGCTTAACGGCTCCAACGAGATCGCTCTCAGCAACGTAGTCGGCTCCAACCTGTTCAACTCACTGATGGTGCTGGGCGTTTGTGCTCTGATACGCCCCGTTCCGATCGATAACGTGATAAAAAAGCGGGACTTTCCCTTTTCAATTCTGATAACCCTGCTGATGTTTTTGGCTCTCGGTATCCCTGCGCTCGGCAAAATCAATTTCGGTGCGACCGCATATGCTGACACCGTAAGTGAAATCAGCCGTCCTCTGGGTATAGTTTTACTGCTGCTTTTCATCGGTTACATGGTCATGCTGGTTATGGCGGCGAAAAAGAATAAAACCGACGAGCCCGAAAAGGAGCCGCTGCCGGTCTGGAAAGCGCTGCTGCTGATCGCGGTGGGACTCGCCTGCATCATCATCGGCGGCAACCTGGTAGTAGAAAACGCCAAAAGCATCGCGGCGGCGTTCGGCATGAGCGAAACCCTTATCGGTCTGACGGTCGTTGCGCTCGGCACTTCTCTTCCAGAGCTGGTGACCTCGGTCGTTGCTTCGCGCAAGGGTGAAAACGGCATGGCGGTCGGCAACGTAGTCGGCTCAAACCTTTTTAATCTTATGCTGATTTTGGGCGTTTCGGGCACGATACACCCGATCGCGGTAAACTTTGCTTCGGTGATCGACCTGGGCATACTTCTTTTTGTATCTGGTCTCATATTCGTTTTCTGCCTGACAAAAAAAATAAGCCGCGTTGAAGGCGGCGTCATGGTGCTGCTTTATATTGCTTCGATGGTATTTGCCGCTGTAAGGTAAGAAATCTTTTTGGCAAATTTCCTAAATATTATTGATTATAAGATTTAATTATGATATAATCAATACAACTAATAAAATCGGAGGTATGCATTCATGAACATAACAAAAGACATCCGCTATATCGGCGTAAACGACCACGAGATCGATCTTTTTGAGGGTCAATATATCGTTCCGAACGGTATGGCGTACAATTCCTATGTCATTATGGACGATAAGATCGCGGTAATGGATACCGTTGACCGCAGATTTACTCAGGAATGGCTGGACAATTTGGACAACGTTCTCGACGGCAAAAAGCCCGATTACCTTGTCGTACAGCATATGGAGCCCGATCACTCCGCCAACATCAAGAACTTTATGACCAACTTTCCCGAGGCTGTTATCGTGTCCTCCGCCAAGGCGTTTACCATGATGCAAAACTTCTTCGGCACTGCCTTTGAGGACAGACAGATCGTGATAAAGGAAGGCGACACACTGGAGCTGGGCGCTCATACGCTGAACTTTGTGGCGGCTCCAATGGTTCACTGGCCGGAAGTAATGGTGACCTATGACAGCACCGACAAGGTGCTCTTCTCCGCTGACGGCTTCGGAAAGTTCGGCGCACTGGACGTTGAAGAGGACTGGGCATGTGAAGCAAGGCGCTACTACATCGGCATCGTCGGAAAGTACGGCGCACAGGTGCAGAACCTGCTGAAAAAAGCCGCAAATCTCGACATTGAGATCATCTGTCCGCTGCACGGTCCCGTTCTCAGTGAAAACTTAGTCTATTACCTTAACCTGTACAACACCTGGTCCGGCTACGGCGTGGAGACCGAGGGCATAATGATCGCGTACACCTCCGTATACGGCAACACCAAAAAAGCGGTTGAAACTCTTGCGGAAAAGCTTCGAGTTAAGGGCTGTCCCAAGGTCGTTGTCAATGATTTGGCGCGCTGCGACATGGCTGAGGCTGTTGAGGACGCGTTCCGCTACGGAAGGATAGTTCTCGCCACCACCACTTATAACGCCGAGATCTTCCCCTTTATGCGCGAGTTCATCAATCACCTCACTGAGCGCAACTTCCAAAACAAGACCATCGGCTTGATAGAAAACGGCTCATGGGCTCCGCTTGCCGCCAAAGTTATGAAGAAAATGCTGGAGGGCTGCAAGAATATTACATACACCGACACCACCGTTAAAATCATGTCAGCGCTCAACGATCAGAGCAGCGAGCAGCTTGAAAAGCTTGCAGACGAGCTGTGCATGGATTATTTGGCTCAGCACGATGAGACCGCAAACAAGAACGACATGACCGCTTTGTTTAACATCGGCTACGGTCTGTATGTAGTCACTTCCAACGACGGCAAAAAAGACAACGGTTTGATCGTCAACACCGTTTCGCAGGTCACCAACTCCCCCAACAGAATCGCGGTCTGCATCAACAAGCAGAACTACTCGCATCACGTTATCAAAAACACGGGCATTATGAACGTCAACTGTCTGTCTGTGGAAGCGCCGTTCAAGGTGTTTGAGACCTTCGGCTTCCAAAGCGGCAGAACCGTTGACAAGTTCGCGGGTCTCGAAAAGCTGAAATCCGACAACGGTCTGGTGTTCCTGTCCAAGTACATAAACAGCTTTATGTCGCTTAAGGTCGAGGATTACATCGACCTCGACACCCACGGCATGTTTATTTGCAGCGTGACGGAAGCGCGCGTGCTCAGCGATAAGGAAACCATGACCTACACCTATTACCAGAACAACGTTAAGCCCAAGCCCGAAACCGAAGGCAAAAAGGGCTGGGTCTGCAAGGTCTGCGGATACATCTACGAAGGCGACGAGCTTCCCGACGATTTCATTTGTCCCCTGTGCAAGCACGGAGTCGCAGACTTTGAACCAATTGAATAATACTCCTGAACCAAAAGAGGTCGGCACCGCCGACCTCTTCTCTTTATTTTGGGAAATCCTATTCACTAACTGCCTTTTTCACGATCCTGCTTTTTATCGCTTTACAGGCTGCTGAGGCTGCCTTGCCCATCAGGATAGAAACCGCAATGGCGCCTATCCAATATACCACTGCGAACTGCGTTAGGTTTTTCGGAAAATAATAAAACCAAAACTCCCCAAAATACATCCCGATATTGAAATCACCAAACCTGCCGAACATATCGCTCAAAAGGAAAAACACCGATTTTACACAGAAAAAACCAAACATGTGGTGGATCATAATGTTATAGGTGTTGTCGGCGATCAGCATCACCGGCCGGCGATCCCTGACAGCCGGAGCAAGTATCCGCGTTACGCGAAGCCAAAACGCGATACCCGTAACAGACATAACAAACGGGAGCACAAAGCCGTTGTTAAAATTCTTCATGGACGACGGTGTATAGTCCAGATTGGTAAAGAAAAAGATAATGACCAGCTGAACTGCGAAAATGACAGCGAAATACGCAGCGCTGTTAAGATTGTCGCGCCGTTCAAGCCTGGAGCGGTAAAGCCGGCCGAACTGGTAGAGCGGCAGCATAAACATCACTCGCAGCAACAGCTTCATTGCGCCAGTGTTTATCTCCTGATGATTTATTGACAGCCAAACGGAAATCATACCGAAAAACAGATACAGCGCCGTGAGGAAATAATCATTATCCGCCTTTATCAGCTTTAGCAGCTTGCGGAGCAAAACGTTTAATGCGCAGACAAAAAACAGAGGATATACAAACCACGAGCCGAGGTTGATTTTCAGTGCCTCGCCGTCGAAAAATGGCATAATCAACAGATTGTACGGCGTTACCTCTCCAAAGCAGGTATAATCGCTTTGCTGAAAAATATACACCAGCAGACCGTAAAAAAGATTCCACAGGTAAGCCGGAACAACCAGCCTCGTAAAGCGTTTGAAAATATATCGAAGTGCGTTGTCCTCGTGTTTCGGCTTGTAAAAATAGCCGGAAATAAACACGAACAGTGAGATATTGAATGTGTAAGCCGGAAACCAATTGTACAGAAGCGGCAGTGCTTCACTGTAACAGTGGCCGGATACAATGATTATGATTCCGATTGCCGAAAGCAATTTGAACTGAAAATTTACTCCTTCCTCACGATTTTCGGGGAACGTAAGGGTTTTAGAATTTGCTTTATCCATTATTATGCTCCTGTAATCCTCTTTGACGTTGTTTGCATTTTATGAACGTCAGCCCCGTATCACCGGAATATAAAAGGCCGACGGAGAATTGTCTGTCACGGTAAAAGCTCCCTGCGCCGCAACTGCGCCGTTTACATCACGAAATACCGCAGTATAGGTTCCGCAGGGCAGTTTAACACCGCGCGCCGACGGGGTATAATACACCGTGACTTCTCCTACTCCGTTATTGACGAGTACGATCGAAGTTGCACGATCACCCCCGTAATTGTTTCCGCGGCTGTCGTATATTGTGCAGTAAAGCTCAACCGGATAATCGCCCATTTTAAACGTCGTTTGAAGCTTTCCGCGAAAATAGTTTTTTTGGGCTGTTGTTGTATTTTCTGCCGGAGGCTTTTCCTCACAAGGATCCGTAGTGGGAATCGTTGCAGGGTCGGTGAAAGCACAGGGCTCCGTAAGCGGCTCGGTAAATGCGCACGGCTCTGTAAGCGGCTCGGTAAACGCGCCCTGGACTGTTGTTTCCGCAGGTTCAGTGAATGATGAAACAGACGTCGGAATCTCCTGCGCAGCAGTCGCCGCAGCACTGCCGTTATGACGGGAGCTTTGATCCTCGGAAGGATCAGACACAGCCTGATTTGATACACGCGATTCAGAAGCAGACGGAAAAACCGTATAAACCCTGCCGTCGCGAATAACGGTAACCGGCTGGACACCTGAAGGAGTGGTTTCTCCGTCGGCGGCGGAGTGAAGCTCTCCGTTTGTTTCCGAAACAATGCGCGTTTTGTCTGCTCCGTCTTTCATCTGCTGCGTGGTTTCAAGCTGCGGTCTTACCGCGACGGGGTCGCCTCCGAATACTCCTGTAAACAGGCTCAGCCCAACCAGAAGCATAAGCACCGCTGCTGCTGCGGAAACCGCGAAGGGTGACAGGAACCACGGACGGGTACTCGGCGGCGTCTGCTCGGGGATTCGCAGCGCGTTTTGCACAAAGCTTTCGGGAGCTCTGAGGTTTTTCAGCTGTTCAAAATTGAATTCATCCACCTTACTCACCTCCGTAAATCTCTTTCAGCTTTTCCCTGCCACGTCTCAGCCGGGTTTTGACCGTGTTCTCGTTCAGCCGCAGGATTTTGGATATCTCCGACACGGGATAATCAAGAACATAGTACAGATGGAGCACCTCACGGTATTTAAGAGGGGTTTTCAGCAGCGCCCACGACATGTCGGCGCTGTCCTCGTCAAACGATATTGACTGTTCACAGACAGCCGACAGCGATACGATACGGCGGTTTTTGCGGATATAGTTCTTGCATTCGTTGATCGCGACGCGGATAAGCCAAGCCTTTAGATGCTCCTCGTCGTTAAATTCCGGAGAACGAAAATACAGCGCAGCAAACACATTTTGAAAGCAGTCCTCCGCGTCCGCACGGTTTTGAAGGTGGGTCACGCACACGGAAAAGACAGTTTGGGTATATGAAATCACAACCTGTTCATATGTCAACCCGGCAAACTGTTTTTCCATTTCATCATCCCCTCACTGATAACACACGCCAAACTCTCAAAAGGTTTCACCGAAAATAAAAAATTGACAGACAAACCTTTCGTCTGTCTGTCAAACCTATGGAAAAAATTGCAATTATTTCAATTCCGCTTTGCCTGCCATTACACTGCCCCATGAGCTGTTCCAGCGGCGTGAGGTCGCGTCGTTCATCTGCTTTCTGAACACCAGACCGGCGCAGATCTCAACATCCTCAAATGCCTTTGAATCACTGCGGCGGGTGTAGAACACATAACGCGTATAGTAGCGTCCGCGCGTCAGGCGGCTTATGTCGAGCTCCAGCCGCTGAGAATGTACCTTTCCGCGTTTTCCGCTGTAAAAGTCCTCAACGATAAAGGAAGTTACGGGATAACGGTAGGAGTCGTATACCTCTATGCGCAGGCAAAGACCGTTTACATCGGCGTTGTTTTTCCATGTCAGTTCAAGCGGCAGCTTTTCGTCGTCGATAAAAAGGTTGGACGTCCTGCCGTTGAACTTTGCATTCATAAGCGTCACATCATTGCGGCGTACCTGCTCGCGAAACTTCTTGTCTATGTAATCATAGCTGTAGAACTCTTCCCTGCTGCCGTCCAGATAGTAACGGATCGCCTCTTCAACGCTTCCGTCATAGATTTTTTTACCCTTTTCCAAAACGACACAGCGGCTGCAAAGCTCCTGAATAGTGTTCATATTGTGAGACACATAGAGGATCGTGCGGTTTTCTTCCTCGGCAAGCTCGCGCATTTTTTTGACACATTTTCTCTGGAAACGCATATCGCCCACCGCGAGCACCTCGTCCATGATAAGGATCTCCGCGTCAAGGTGAGCCGCGACCGCGAACGCCAGCTTGACAAACATGCCTGAGGAATATCGCTTAACGGGGGTGTCGATAAACTCGCGCACCTCAGAAAACTCAATGATATCCTCCTCTTTGGCTGCGATCTCCGCCTTCGTCATGCCCAAAATCGCGCCGTTCAGATAAATATTCTCCCGTCCCGTCAACTCGGCACTGAAACCTGTACCCACCTCGAGCATACTCGCGATACGTCCGCGAAAGGAAAACTTTCCTTCGCTGGGCGAGGTGATGCGCGCAAGCAGCTTTAAAAAAGTGGATTTTCCCGCGCCGTTCGGTCCGATTATACCCACGCGCTCGCCGCGCATGATCTCTATATTCATTTTGTTGAGCGCCAAAAAGGTCTCGCCTTTTTCATAGGAAACCGCGCCGATCCTGCGGTTAGGGTCTTCCCTGCCGCGCATTTTTGCGTATTTGCTCTGCAAATCGCGCCGCAGCGTACCTGAGCCTATAATACCGAGGCGGTATTCCTTTGACAAATTTTCAACCTGAATTACACAGTTTTCCTTCATAGCTACACCGTATCAATAAAGTTTTTCTCGACCCTGTGGAACACAAGCAGTCCCAAAAAGACCACCACCGCCGTCACGGCGATGCTCAGCAGCCAGTACTGCCATACAAATACTCCGCTTCCCAAAAAAGCGTAGCGGTAGCATTCCACTATAGGCGCTACCGGATTCAGCAGCATTATCCAGCGGTAGTCGGGCGGCACCTGAGAGATCGGATATACAACGGGCGTTATATACATCAGCAGCGACAAACCGAAGGAAACCAAAATATTGAGGTCGCGGTACTTGGCTGTGACGGAGGACACGATCAGCCCTATACCCGTTCCCAGTGCTGCGGTATGGATCACCATCAGCGGCGCAAAAGCGATAAATATGTTAGGGTGAATATTAGCGCCGATTATAACGTAGATAATGATAAGCACAACAAACAGCAGCGTTTGCAGCATAAAATTGACCAAATTATAAATAATGCCTGCCACCGGAACTACCAAACGGGGAAAATACACCTTGCCGAACAGCCTCGCGTTACCCAAAAAGGTTGACGACGCTCGGCTGAGGCACGACGAGAAAAAGCCCCATAAGATATTTCCCGACATATAAAACAAAAACTGCGGCATCCCGTCGGTGGAAATGCCGGCTATCACTCCGAAGATCACGGTGAAAACCAGCGTGGAAAGCAGCGGATTTATCAAAATCCAAATCGGTCCCAATACAGTTTGCTTGAAGGAATTTACCAGATCGCGCTTGACAAAGAGCAACGCGAGATCGCGGTAACGCCAAAGCTCGCTGAGATTAAAGCCGAACCAGCTCTTTTCAGCGGAAACAGTAGTGATACGCTCGTCCTGCATTTATTTCACTCCCAAAAAGACATACTGATTATAATATATCACAAAGTAAAATTGATGTCAATTTGCATTTTATAGCCGTACATGCCAATTTTATTTGTTAATACTATTGCAACAATTAGCAAAGATGTCATTTCGAGCGGTCGGCGCAAGCCGAATTCGCGTCAGCGAATAGCCGAGGAATCTCCCTGAAAGGTAACAATGCTGCATCGCTGAAGGAGATTTCTCCACGCGTTCCGCTTCGCTGCACTTGGTCGAAATGACATTTTATAATTATGATGACTGTTTTATTACAAAAACAGATTAACGCGTATAACCGTATTACGGATACCAAACCGCTAATATTGTCTATTTTTTCTTTGAATTTAGTATTTATAGTTGATTTCTTCCGAAAATAGTGATACAATGATTAGGAAAAATTTTTGAAAGGAAGGATTCATTTGAACCATACCAAAACAAATGTAAAAGTACTCAGCCTGATTATGGCTATCTTACTCGGACTGTCTGTCCTCTCCATGGCAGGCTGCGGCAACAATAACACGTCATCAACCAAGGAAAGCAGCAACACCGAAAGTTCACAGATCGTTGAGACGACCTCTACGGCGGACTCCGCACCGTTCACCTACACGGGCAAGAAAACAGGCATTGTCATCAACGTAAAGGATTACGGCACCATCGAGGCTGACCTCTATGACGAGCTGGCACCCATCACCGTTGAAAATATTAAGAAGCTTATCGGCGAAAAGTTCTATGACGGACTCACCTTCCACCGCATTATCAAGGGCTTCATGATCCAGGGCGGCGATCCCAAGGGCGACGGTACAGGCGGCGCTCCCGACACCATCAAAGGCGAGTTCGCTCAGAACGGCGTAGAAAACAACCTCAGCCACACCAGAGGCGTGCTGAGCATGGCGAGATCATCCGCTCCCGACAGCGCAAGCTCTCAGTTCTTCATCGTTCATCAGGACAGCACCTTCTTAGACGGTCAGTATGCCGGCTTCGGCATGGTTACCAAGGGTATGGAGGTAGTTGACAAGATCGCGGAGGAAACTCCCGTTACCGACGGTAACGGCACCGTTATCAAGTCAAACCAGCCCGTTATCGAAAGCATCACACTCAAATAATCATTGACAAGTCAAGGCTGACTCAAAAACATTTGTTTTGAGTCAGCCTCTTTTATTACCTATTCATCATTAAATGATCACTGCATTTTAGCGGCAATTCTTTGAACAGCGGTCGCGTCTCCGATATCCCTTCTGCCGTTTCTGTTTACATCGGACAGATAGGAAAGCTGAGGAGTATCACCCAAAAAAGCGTTGCCGCGACCCTCCGCGATATTATCGAATTCCGGGAAATCGGTCAGGCACGCCAGCGATTTCTGGATCATTGTAGCGTCCTTGATGTTGACTTCGTTATCATTATTCATATCGCCGATCTTCATACCGATATCCAGTGCCTCAACAGCATCCTGCAAGCCCACGTAACGTTCGTCGCCGTAAGCCTTGCCCAAGTCAGTAAAGGTATCGGCTTTCACATCATAAACACCGTATCCGAGGACAAACGGAACATATCCGGAATTCTGTGTGATGACCCTGTCACCCAATACGGCATAGACTTCCTGCGCAGTTTCATACCATGTTGTTCCGTAAACAAGCGCCCAATCCACGTTGTTGTCCGCGTCATAGTGACAGAACAGCTCGTCATAGGAAAGGACATCCTCATAATTCCTCTCTGCGCCTTCCCATGAAGCAAAGTCATAGAATTTATCCTTGAACAATAATCCTCCCGGTTCATCGGACAAACCGAGAATTTTGGCAATATAGCTACTGTCTGCAATATATTTGCCGTTATACAAAACAGCGGAAACTTCCTGACCGCTTAACGTCAACTGCTGCTTCTCACCCTCGGCAAGAGCCTTGGCGTTGTCCTTGGTATACTGCGCGAGGACATCGGCAGGTACAATACCTAATTTTTGGCAGTTTGCCAGATTCTTTTGCACATCAGCATAATTGGTATTCAGTTTGGGTTCTTTGCTGCCGTTTATCAACAAATACTTATTCAGCGCGTCGGAAATAAATGTCGCTTTCGGAGCGTAAACCGGAAGCTTATCGCAGCCCTTATTCTCGCACCACAGCGTGTTGTCGGCAAGCAGCTGAGCACGCATTCCGCACTGCGGATTGTTTTTCCAATCAGCGAAATAAACGGTATCGCCGTCGGCGTTCATTACAGACTCATCTGCTACAACAACGGTATCGCCTAAGCAATCCGAGGTCATTGTTAATGTCCACGTCATTGCATTTGTGAAGAATTGCAACACATAATCGGCGTTTTCTTCAATCGTACCTACCTTGGAAATATCGGCGGAGAACATCAAATAATCGCCTTGCTCACCTTCAAACTGACATTTGAAAGCAGGCATTTTCCACGGATCGTTGTTTTTAAACTCTACGGTCGCTCCGTATCCCTGCCAGCAGGCTGCATACAATACATAGTCGCCTGTCTTGCTTTTCTGAACAAGCGGAAACGTCTTATTCAAATTATCCTTCGGACAAGCCATATAGACTACCTGCGGCTGTTCCTCTTCGGCAAAAACAGTGACGCCCGAAGCCGCTATGCATGACAGAAGCATACAAAAAACCAGAATGACAGATATTGTTTTCTTCATAACAGATCACCTCTATGTTTTTGAAAAATAATTCGGAAACAGAATTAAACAATACATCGCTGTCACCCGCTTTCGTGAAAAAGCACATCTTTTACTTTATAATATATTATAGCATAACACCCACAAAATGTCCAGTAAAATAACAGCCTGCCAAACAGCAAATATTTGTGCATTCTATATAGATTTTATCAATATCGCCATATACTTTTTTGCAGAGCTAATATAAATTTAAAGCAAAAACTCGCGAAATCGGACGGTTTAGAGTTAGAATGATAATTGATTTCTATTCGGGTGTCACCTATGCAGTGAGGCTTTCATTTTAGTACTTTGTGCAAATCAAACAAACATTTTTTTGTTTTTTTGTACACCTCTATTTCCTGTTTTATGGTATACTGTATTTATACCAATTTGAGGAGGAATGTTTTTATGAAAGCAATCAGAAAATCCCTCAGCATTTTGCTGTGTGTTCTCATTACGGCGGGTATGCTGACCGCGCTGCCGTTTTCGGCAGGAGCTGCGGAAATCACAGAGAGCGCTCCGGGCGCGGAAGTGACGTTCAATTACAACGTGGATTCCGGCGACGACCTCAACACGCTGAAGGCATATCTGGAAATGGATTACAACATCAAAATCAACATAGTCAGCAACATGGACGCTCGTATCGGCAAAAAGGGCGACAGAAACTCCGAATATGTCCCCTACTGGTGTACCTTGGGAAAAGGTACCAAGGTTATAAACCTCAACGGTCACGATCTCACGCTCTACAATGACCGCGAGGAAATGACCGGCAAAATGACCATGTTCCGCGTACCCGAGGGCGCCGAGCTGGTTATCAACGACAGCAAAAACAGCGGCGAGATCAACTACAACGGTATGCTTGCCGACGGTCCCGATTACAAGGGCGTGACTTACCAAAACAATCACAACATTATCGAAGTGAGCGGCGGAAAGCTCACGCTGAACAGCGGTAATCTGATAGCCGGCAAATCCAACAAAAAATATCTCTCTCAGGACGCGAGGTACGTTTACCGTCAGATCAACGGAACAGCTGTCACCATGTCGAGCGGCGAAACCGTTATCAACGGCGGCAAAGTTTGCGGACGCGGCTACAGAAAATTCAAAAGCGGCGAACGTGAAAGAGCCTCCGCGGTAAAGACCACAGGCGGAACACTGACCATCAATGACGGTGAATTCTGGGGCATGGGCTGCGCCGATGTATTGCAGATAGGCGCACAAACGTATATCCAGATCAACGCGGGCTATTTCAACACCCATAAGCAGGATTACGATTTATCATACGCGATAACCGCCGTAGGCGCTATCGCCACCAGCTCCTACATCATCTTATCATCTTACGGTAAGATCGGCATTCCGTCGCGTGAGAGCAACCGCGCCTTTTATAAAATCAAATACCTCTTGGACGGCAAGGAAATGACCTCTGAACAACGTGCCGGCAACACCGCCTACAGCACATCAAAGTGTATCAAGGTGCTTCCTCACAACAGCGATTCCGCACCGCTGGGTTACGAAACGGCTGACACCTCTAAAACTACCACATACGAAACGGGAAGTATGACTTTTTCATGGGACAAAACGACCATGCTGCGCCTTGGCGTGATGACATCAGCCTACTTCCCGGAGCTGCGCAGCTATGATATAATAAAATCTCACACCTTTCCCGAAAACACTGTAACGATATCGACCTCTCCAAACGGCAAGGGAGTGAGCAAAAGCCTGACCGACATCAAAGCGGATTCAAGCAACAAAACAGACATGGGCGGATGGTTTTCTTACGACGATATGCTCAACCTCGCAAAGCTGCCGGAAAGCGCTCTCAGCGAGCTTAAGGTAGGACAAACCTATTATGTTCAGATCACCGCTCACGAGAGATGGCAAAGCCAAAACACCTATGACCGTGTGCTCAAGCCGCGCTTAACGATAAAAATCACCATTACGCCGCCTGACACAACCGTTCCGGATTACAGCGTCGGCTTCAACTGGGCAAATGAGATAAACTCCTCGGGTCTTTACACCATGCACATTTCAGGCTCCGGTCAAGGCTCCGACAGCTATCTTAACGAACAGATCGAAAAGGGCAAGATCACAGGCTTTGACACTTCTCTGCGCTATCTTGATTCAAGCGGCGTCAAAACCACCTATCAACCTTCCCACAACAAAGGCGTAAACGCGATATTTACCAATTTCCGTCACGGCGGAAGTGAGGTCGAATACACGGTCACGGCAACAAAAGGCGCACTTTCAAAAACAAGTAAAAAAACTTCTACAGTAGTCTACTTCCCCGATTTAAAATCAAGCGTCATACCGGACAGCAGCAAGCGTGTAATATTTGACGTAAACGCCTCTTATAAAACCGTTACATTTTCCTGCAATGCAAACAACTATCAAAACATCTTCTGGGCGCGTGACGGAAGAAAGATAAGCGGCTCGGATAATCAGAAATATTACACCGTCAATGTAAAAGGCTACTCGGACCTCGGCTCGTACAGTTTAGGCTACACCGTAAACGGCAAGGAGTATTACAGCGACCAAAGCATTTACGTCGGCTTGAAGGACGGCACGCGCACAGTTTCTCTGTCCTCCTCGGCTTCCTCCTGCACCATCTCCAAGGACGGCGACTCTACTCCTACGCTGACCGCTAATGTCTCCGGCACGGGCTGGGGAAAAATCAGCCAGTACAAGTGGAAAATGGTAAGCTGGCCGAGCGGATATCAGCCCACAGCCAAGCTTCACGGCGACAGCACTACAACCAACTCCGTCAGCCGCAGTCTGGCGTGGATCCTGTCAAGGACAGGCAACGAAACCGAGCTTTATCAGGGAACCTATCAAATTGCCTGCATCGCCTATGACGTTTACGGCAATCAAACGACATCTCCCGCCGTCAATATCACCGTCAGCAGACCCGCAACAGGCATAAAGCTTTATACTCATGAGATACCTTCAAGCTACAGCGACAGCTTTGATATCACTGATAAATTCGTTGTGTTAAAGGATGAAAAGGGCAGCGATGCATATGAGATAAATTCCGAATTTACTCCCAAAAACAGCGTTGGAGGAACAGTAAGCTACACTTCTTCCGACACCGGCATAGCCAAGGTTTCCTCATCAGGCGTTATCAAGGGGTACAAAGCAGGCAGAGCCACCGTTAAGGCAACATGGAACGGTCGTTCAGCATCTACAACGGTGCTGGTTCCGAAAACCAAATACGACATTACAATTCCCGACGAATGGCTGCATGTTGAGGCGCGCGGCAAGGTCCACCGCGGCGCATTGAGCGTACCGTCCTCAGCAGATTTCACAGCAGAGCTGATATGGAACAGCGGCGACCGCGAGTACACCGCCGACACCTTTGCGGGCAATCTTGTGTATTACCCCACACTGCGCATTTATCCGAAAAAGGGCGTGTGCTATCCCGTCAGCGCCGAGGATAATTACAACAGCATCTACTATACGGTAGACAGCGACCGTTTTGAGATCAGCGTAAACGGCAACACTTATTACGGCGGCGTTTACTGCGGCAGAGATACCTTCTATGACAGCGAGCCTGTTTCTCAAGGCGACAAGTACAGTGATTTTATCGACCTCGACCTGGACTCAACGGGCGAGATCATTGATCCGCGCGACGAGTACATCGGCAATGTTGTTTTCCTTCTTGACACACCTCTCGCGGGACAGCCTAAGGATGTGACCTCTGACGAGATCTCTCAGCTCAACTGCACCATCGTCACAAAAGGAGTTACCTTCAGCGGAGACAGCGTGCGTCATGTTACCGACCTCTCCTCCGTTTCGGACAACGACATCAAAAATGACAAAACCGAGGACTTTACAAAATACTCAGGCGGCGAAACTTACCGCTATACAGTGTGGCTTAATATTGACAGCAAATACAAAACCTCCGCAGGAGGCAGGGCTTACTTTGCCGATACGGTCAAGGCTGTTGATCCTGAGCTGAAAACAATAACTGACGACAGCAATACAAAATACAATTTAGTTTTGGCATATGCATATTTCACGGTTCCTATGTCCGACATGCTCATAGGAGACGTCAACAACGACGGCAAGGTGAACGGTGCAGACGCAGGTATCCTCAACCGCTACACCTCCGGATGGAGCGGATATGCCGAAAAAATCAAAAACATGGACGCTGCCGACATCAACCGCGACGGCAAAGTAAACGGCGCGGACGCAGGTATCCTCAACCGCTACACCTCCGGCTGGGACAGCGTTAAGCATTATTTCACCGCATGATCGTTTTGCGCGTATAATAAAAAAGTGTAAAAGGCGGACAGGTTTGAAATCATCAAACCTGTCCGCTTTGATTTATCTGATATAATACTAATCTCAGATAAAAAGTGGACAAAGATTTGCGAGGATATTTTTCGCAAGACGAGGCGGAGGACGCCGCAAGGCTGTCGCCTTGCAAGGACGATTTAGTATAAAATTGCCTAAACTTTTCCTATTGCGACCTCGGCGTTTTTCAGGCGGATATACTGCTTGTCGCCCTCCTTGTAGGTTTCAAACTCGCCGCCTATTGCTATGGGAGTTCCCACCTCGGGGAAATCGTCGGGATACTTCATATCCTTTTTGGGAACAAACTCAATGCCCTGAGAACAGCAGGCGGTCGCGTCCTGAATAATACAGGCGTAGTAGTAGGTATCTGTTTTGGGATCTACATACACGTCAAAGGTTCCGTTTGTCTTGACGGTCTTGCCGTTGTAATCATTCGGAGTTGTCATCATATTGCTGACCTCAGAGTATATCAATGTGTTGCTCATGGAGGTCAAATCAAGCTCAGCCTTATAGTCGAGCTTTGGGTAGGTCAGGTTTGCCTGCGGAACCTGAGTGGGTATTTGTGTTGCAGTCGTACCGGGAGCAGTAGTTTCCTTCGCTGCCGAGAGTACGTCGCTGACGGTTTTTGTTTTATTACCTGCCGCTTTTGCGTCAGTGGTCTGTGAAGCGCCGCAGCCTGCCGCGGAAAGCGCAAGCAGTATAGCTGTCATCAATACGGATAAGCGTTTCATTTTCTTACTCCTCCCTTGATCAAGCCTATCAGCCAGAATACCGCGAAAACCGCGATATCCACCGCTACGATGGTGGAGCCGACGGGCGTTCCGTCGATAATGGAAATTATGATGCCCGTGCAGGCGCAGCAGACCGACACGCACGCGGCGCACACCGTTACGGACTTAAAGCTTTTGAATACGCGCATTGCCGAAAGCGCAGGGAATATTATCAGCGCCGAAATCAGCAGCGAACCGACAACGTTCATTGCAAGCACGATCACAACCGCGATAATAACCGCGATTATCAGGTTATAAAGCCCTGCCTTGGTACCCGTGGCTCTGGCGAAGGTTTCGTCGAAGGTCACGGCAAAGATCTTGTGATAGAACAAAATGAACATCACGAGCACAAGCAGCGACAAAATGACCGTTACCCACACGTCCAGCGGAGTGAGCGACAAGATAGAAGTGGAACCGAAGAGCGTGGAACAGACGTCGCCCGAGATATTGCCCGAGCCGCCGCGAATGGGAAACTTGTTCATCAGCAGGTAGCCTATTGCAAGCGCCCCTACCGAGATCATCGCCACGGAAGCGTCGCCCTTGATTTTGGTGTTTTTTCCCGAAGCGAGCAGCAGTACCGCGCAAATCACTGTGACAGGCATCACCAGCAGCATATTGTCGGTGAGTCCCACGACCGCGGCGACTGCCATAGCTCCGAAAGCTACGTGAGACAAACCGTCACCAATAAACGAAAACCGTCTGAGCACCAGCGTCACGCCCAGAAGCGAGGAACACAGCGCGATCAGCACGCCGACGATAAAGGCGTAGCGCACAGCCGGAACATTTTGAAAATAGTCCGCCAACTTTGAAAAAACCTCAGCCATTGCGCTCACCTCCGGTCACGGCGGAATAGCTGCCCAAAAACATTCCGCGCTTAAAGGTCTCCTTTGAGCCGAAGAACACTTCCCTGCCGATATGCAGGATATGGGTGGCGTATCGCAGGGCAGCCTCGATATCGTGTGAAATCATGATGACAGTGATACCCTCCTTGTGCAGCTGCGAGATCATGCTGTACATCTCGGCAGTCACCCGAGGGTCAAGTCCTGCTACGGGCTCGTCGAGCAGAAGCATACTTTTGGTTGCGCAGAGAGCTCGTGCCAAAAGCACGCGCTGCTGCTGACCGCCTGAAAGCTCACGGTAGCAGCGCTTTTGCAAATCATCTATGCGCATTTTTTTCATGTTTTCAAGCGCCTGACGCTTTTCTTCCTTTGTATAGAAGGGGCGCAGACCGCATTTGCCCTGAAAGCCGGAAATCACGATCTCGCGGACAGACGCCGGGAAGTCCTTTTGCACCAGAGTTTGCTGCGGAAGGTAGCCGATTTCCGTCTGCTTTAGTCCGTCGCCCGTGGTGATTTTTCCCTTCATGGGACTGTGCAGCCCAAGAATAGTTTTCATGAGTGTGGATTTGCCCGAGCCGTTTTCACCGACGATGCAAAGATAGTCTCCGCTGTTGACCGAAAAGCTCAGGTCTGATATTATCTCTCTGCCCTCGTATCCGAGAGTCAGGTTTTCACAGGTAAGCTGTGCCATTTCTTCTCCTTAATACAGCGCCTGCTTCAGCGCGTTCAAATTATCTTTCATTATTTCAAGGTAGCTGTTGTTTTTCGCACCGTCGGATAAATCCACCGACTGAATGGAATTCAAGGTCACTATCTGCGTGTTTTCAGCGCCTGCGGTTTGAATGACGGTTTTTGCAATCTTCTTGTCTGAGCCCTCTATGGTACACAGCGCAGGCAGCTTTAGCTCCGTAAGCTTATCCGCAAGGAACTTGACCGTCTCAAAGCTCGCTTCCGTTTCTGCGGAACAGCCGGCAAAAGCCGCGTAATACTTTAGATTATAGTCGTCTGTGAGATATCGAAACGGAAAACGGTCGGCAAAAATCAGCGTATCAAATTTGGCGCCCTTGACTGCCGAGGCGTAATCGGAGTCAAGCTTGTCCAGTGAAGCGATATACGCCTTGGTGTTGGCGGCGTATGCGCTTTTATGCGCACTGTCAAACTCGGTCAGCTTATCGCAAAGGCTTTGACACAGATGCTTCGCGTTTTTAAGCGACAGCCAGATATGCTCGTCGTACTCCGGCTCTTCTTCACCTTCGCCTTCGCCTTCCTCTTCTTCCTCACTTTCCATGCCTTCAACAACTTCTTCCTGCTTTGCCTTTTCTCCCAGCGTTTCCATGAGATCCACAGCCTTTACGCCGGGAGCGGTTTTGAGCACGTCGGCAACCCATTTGTCGGATTCACCGCCCGTATAGACGAACATATCGCAGGAGGATATCTTATATATATCGTCCGCCGTTGGCTGGAAGCTGTGCATATCCGTGCTTGAATCCATCAGCAAGGTCAGTTCAACACCGTCAACGTCCTTGGTTATGTTTTTCAGCCAATCGTATTCGGAAAAAAGCGCGGCGATGATTTTAAACTTACCGTTTTTATCGGTTGCGTTTTTTCCTCCGGCGCAGCCTGAAAAAGCAGTCAGAACCAACACAGCGGTCATAATAACGGAAAACAGTCTTTTCATTTTCTTCTCCTAACTTTTCTGCTTGCAGTGTTTGCATACGCCGTACAAAACGGTCGCGGAACGGTCGATCGAGAATTCATCGTTCATCGCAAGCGTCTGTGCCAGCCGTTCGGCATCGGGCATATTCATATGGTAGGTTTTGCCGCATTTTTCACAGGATAGGTGCAGACAATCGCGGCATTCGTGACAGTCAGTGTATTGGTAGAATACCTCGCGGCTGCCGCTTTTTGGAACCCTGCGAATCTTGCCCTCCTGCTCAAGAGCGGACAAATTGCGGTACACTGCGCTGATGCTGATGCTGTCGTCGTTGAGAAGCTCGGCTATTTTTTTCGCGGAAAGCTCCTCGTCAGCGTGCCGCGACAAAAACTCGAGCAAAGCTTTTCTTTGCTTTGTCATATATTTGGGCATGGCAAAACCTCCGATTTGCGAATGTTTCGCAAATTATTATATCAGGGCAGACTGGATATGTCAATAGATTTGCGAATATTTCGCAAATCTGCGCGATTTTACAGCAGAATTCAATTATGCAAATTGTATAAAAAATTCATACTAAAACAAGCGATTTAAACAAAAATAAAATTATTGACAAAAAAGTGTAGATTTTTTTCGTTTTTATGCTATTATATAATCACGCAAAGGAATAAAAAATTTAAATTATATGTTGTTTCTTTGCAGCATATTTCGAGGTGCTATTATGAGCTGCAACAAAATCATTACCATCACAAGACAATACGGCTCCGGCGGTCATGAAATCGGCAAAAAGCTTTCCGAGCGTTTAGGCATCGGTTTTTATGACAAGGAGTTGATTTCGCTTGCAGCGAAGGAAAGCGGAACAGCTCCCGAAATATTTGCGCAGGCTGATGAAAAGGTCGCGAACAGCCTGCTTTACTCGCTTTCTACCGGTCTGTATAATTACGGCAACGGTTTTTCAACCGGCGGAATGGGCGATCTTCCCGTTAATGACAAGCTCTATATCTATCAGCATAAGATCATCAAGGAAAAAGCGGAAAAAGAATGTTTTGTAGTTGTCGGAAGGTGTGCCGACTACATGCTGCGTCATTTTGACAACGTTGTGAAGGTATATATTTACGCGGATATAGAGACAAGGGTAAGACGCGCGATCGCAAGGAATGAGATCAACCCCTCCCGCGCCAAGCAGGCGGTTTTGAAAGCAGACAAAAACAGAGCAAATTATTACAGTTTTTATTCAGGACAAAAATGGGGCGCTCCCGGCAACTATGATCTGTGCCTCAACACAACAAAGCTCGCTGTTGATCAGTCGGTCGATATTTTGGAAAGTTACGTTAATTGGCTGGGGTAAAGGAATAATTGAGACCGCTCCTGAATATACTGGTACAGTAGACTTAGGAGGTGTTATGCATGAAATTCGTTGTAATGGATATTGATGATTTTATCTTTGGCAATGAGGAATGGCATGAGAGCGAAAGATAAATATTTTTAAAGCGTATACGTATCACAGAAAGATAAAATTGTCAGAGCATTTTGCTTTTCAGCATAAATCAGGGATCGACCGAATCGGCCGATCCCCTTTTTGTATAGGCAATGCCAAATAATTCAAGTTAAAAAAAGCCGGGTCGGCGATAATCACCGACCCGGCTTTTGTTGCCCCTAAAACGGTTCGAGGGCTTGCACTAATACGATATGCTATCACATACGGTTTTATTCGTTTCCCGTGAAATTGAGCGGATCGGCATTTTTGCCGTCAACGCGCAGCGACACATGGATATGATTTTTCTCGTCCGCTTCGCACGGAACTGCGCCCGACGACGCTATAACCTCGCCGCGGTCTACGCTGTCACCCTTTTTCACCTTAACGTCGCCGAGTCCGCTGTAGCTTACCACGGCTGAGCCTGAGGATATCTCGACGGTTTTTCCGTACATTTTGTCGTCGCGCACGCGGGTGACCTCGCCGTTTACCATTGCCTTTACCTCATCGCCCAGCTCACATTCATAGTCAACACCCATGTGCGGCTTCCACACGTTGATGGTCTTGAAATAGACGCTTTCCTTGCTGTATTCACGAAGAACCTTTCCGCTTTTTGTCGGCGGTGATAGGCTTAAATCGACCGAAAGAAGCGTCTGCATGGCTTCGCCCATCTCTCCCCCGACGCTCGGTTCGGTCGGCTCTGAAGTCAATGCAGGCTCGGTCACTACGGCTTCTTCCTCCTGCTTTACCGCAGGAGTGTCTATTCTCGGCTCAGGCACGGTTATGCCGGTGACGGGCTGCGCCACCATTTGGGAATCTGTAGCCGCCTGAGTTACGGCTGTTTCTATAGTTTGTTTTGAAACGGTGTTGTATGTGGAATAGACTGCCATACAAACCGCGATAAGGCAGATCGAAAACGCTGTGTAAAAACCGATTTTTTCTTTCAGGCTTCTTTTACCGCGTCTGCCCGTAGTGTAATATCTGCTCATAAAAAGCACCTCCGCTCTTATTATGAACGGAGGTGACTGATTTATTCGCTCGTCTTTAGGCAATACCGCATAATTCAGGTGTGCGGATTGCGCAGTAAGATTTTTCGTCAGGTTGTTCAAATAAATTGAGGTAAGGCTGTCGCCTTGCCGAGCCTTGAATTGTGCGGTGTTGCCTTTATAATTATGATACTACCTTATAGCCTTCTTCCTCAACAGCTGTTTTGAGGGTATCAAAGGGGATCTCGGCGCTCAGCTTTACCTTTGCGACGCCCTTTTTGTGGCTGACCTCAGCGCTTTCCACCTCGGGGACAGCCTCAAGCGCAGCTTTTACACGTGCCTCACAGTGCGGACACATCATGCCTTCGATGTTGATTTTTGTTTTCATACTGTCATTCTCCTTTTCTTCCGTCTCGGTAACGGTCACGGTTTTTTCAGCCGAGGCTGCTTCTTTCGGATGGATACGAACAAGGTTAAGCCTCAAAGCGTTGGTTACTACGCAGAAGCTGGACAGGCTCATTGCCGCAGCACCGAACATGGGATTCATCTGCCATCCCGTCAACGGTATCAAAGCGCCTGCTGCCAAGGGAATTCCGATCATATTATAGATAAACGCCCAGAACAGATTTTCGCGGATGTTGCGCAGCGTTGCCCTGCCGAGACGGATCGCCGCCGGCACATCACTCAGACGGCTGTTGACCAGAACCACATCGGCGGCTTCGATAGCCACGTCAGTACCGGCACCGATAGCAATACCCACATCGGCGGTCGTCAGTGCAGGCGCGTCGTTGATGCCGTCGCCGACCATAGCGACCTTTCCGCGCTCCTTTAGCCTGCGGATGACCTCTTCCTTGCCGTCGGGCAGTACGCCTGCGACAACTTCGTCTACCCCTGTCTGTTTTCCGATCGCCTGTGCGGTGCGCTCATTATCACCCGTAAGCATTACGACCTGCATACCCATAGCGCGCAGATCTGCGACCGCTGCGGCGCTGTCGGGTTTTATCACGTCGGCAACAGCGATAACGCCGAGGATTTTATTTCCTTTTGAGAAATATAAAGGAGTTTTACCTTCCATCGCCCACTGCTCGGCACGAGAGATAACAGCTTGCGGCACCTCGCAGAATCGCGTTATAAATCTTCGGTTGCCGCCTGCAAGCGTTTCGCCGTCTATCTCGGCAGACAAGCCGCTGCCCGGGATCGCCTTGAAGGACTCGGTGCCGAGCGGCTCGAGCTTCATCTCCCGGGCGTATTCCATGATCGCCTGAGCCAGAGGATGCTCGCTTTTGCTCTCAAGAGAAACGGCAAAGCGCAGCAGCTCACTTTCCCCGATATCCTGTGCAAGAATATCCGTTACCACGGGCTTGCCCTGCGTGACTGTGCCCGTTTTATCAAGCGCCACGACCTTGATTTTGCCTGTTTCCTCCAGCGAAACGGCAGTTTTGAATAAAATTCCGTTTCGGGCTCCTACGCCGCTGCCGACCATTATCGCAACAGGCGTTGCCAGTCCCAGCGCGCACGGGCAGCTTATGACCAGTACGGAGATCGCCCTTGCGACAGCTGTGCCGACAGGAGCGCCGATAATCAGCCATACAGCGAAGGTTATCATTGCTATACCTATAACTGTGGGTACAAAGATCCCGGACACCTTGTCGGCTATTTTTGCTATCGGCGCCTTGGTAGCCGCAGCGTCGCCGACCATCTTTATGATCTGTGAAAGGGTGGTGTCCTCCCCAACTCTGACCGCCTCGCAGCGAATATAACCTGAACGGTTCACTGTGGCTGCGGAAACCGCGCTGCCTGTTTCCTTGTCTACCGGAATGCTCTCGCCGGTTAGCGCCGACTCATCCACAGCGGTTGTACCCTCGAGTACCACTCCGTCCACGGGGATGCGTTCACCGGGGCGCACGACGAAAATATCGCCTCTGCGCACCGATTCGACATTTACCTCGGTTTCAACTCCGTCGCGCAAAACAACTGCGGTTTTCGGAGAAAGATCCATCAAGCTTTTAAGCGCGTCGGTGGTTCTGCCCTTTGATCTCGCCTCCAGCAGCTTGCCTACGGTGATAAGCGTGAGTATCATAGCGGCGGACTCAAAATAGAAATCATGGCTGTATACAGAGGGATCCGCAGCAGCCGTCATCAAAAACAAAACAGCGGTGCTGTAGACAAAGGCTGCGCCTGAGCCGAGCGCGACAAGCGTATCCATATTCGGCGCACGGTGCAGCAAGCCTTTGAAACCGCTTATAAAAAACTTTTGATTGATAACCATGACGACCGCAGACAATAAAAGCTGCAGCAAGCCCATGGCGACCGGATTATTATGAAAAAACGGAGGTACGGGCAGTCCCAGCATGGAATGACCCATGGAAAAATACATAAGCACGAGCAAAAATCCCAGCGACGCTGACAGGCGCTTGAGGATTTTGGGGGATTCAGTATCGCGAAGCGCGTCGGAATCGGCGTGTTTGACTGCTTCGCCGCCCTTTAAGGACGCTGTGTAGCCTGCGTTTTGTACAGCGGCTATTATCTTCTGCGGCTCGGCGCTTCCCTCAACTCCCATTGAATTTGTCAAAAGACTGACCGAACAGGAGGTAACGCCGTCAACCTGTGAAACGGCTTTTTCCACACGCGCACTGCACGCGGCACAGCTCATTCCCCCTACATTATACTGTTCCATAAATTCACCTGCCTTATTCAGCTAATACTATTATATACCACTTGCGGCATTTGTCAACCGCGCCGAAATCAGCTGATCCGTGAGTACAGCATAATACCGTTTTTACAAATCGAGTAGGGTGAAATTTCTCCGCCCTCTCACACCACCGTACGTGCCGTTCGGCATACGGCGGTTCAATTCAATTTCAAAGTATGCTGTCTAAGAT
>CADASG010000006.1 GCA_902790475.1 uncultured Ruminococcus sp.
TGGAAGTGGGCGAACAGCAGGAAAGCATATTGGCGTATAGCCGACAGCCATGTTCTGCATATGTCATTAACAAATGAATACCTTGCATCCGTCGGGTATAATGACATACTCAACAGATACAAGGTACTGCACTCAAACTATTGAACCGCCGTGTACCGAACGGTACGCACGGTGGTGTGAGAGGTCGGCTGCTCAATTAATGGGCAGCCTCCTACTCGATTATTCTGCATTTTCTTTTAGTTTTTTCCGTTTGATAACCTTTAAACGGCTGAATTCCTCACGGTCCTTTTCATCCAAAGCGTCCGTGATAAATTTTACCGTTTCCTCAAAGCGAGGGATCATTATGTTCTTTAGAGCGTTGGCACGCTTCTGAGTTTTTTTGATCGAATCCGCCAAACGATAAACGCTGTTTTCTATTTCGGCAAGCTCGACCGTTAATTCTTTAACTCTTGTAAACAGGATATAAACCTTGTCCACAGCCGAATTAGTCGTTCTGGTTCCGTAGTGCATGTAGTTATAGTTCTCACTTTCATCCATAGTGAGAATCGGGATCTCGACTCCCATAACGCTGCGTGAATCCATATGCAAACCGTTTTCGACGGGTATAGCCATGGAGATCTCCTCACAGAAGCCGTTAGTGATATTGGCGGTTTGAAGAGCAAAATATGCTTCTTCATAAGCGCCGTCGATTTTTTCCTGTATCGCGTTGGCGTGGTCGATCAGAGTCATCATCTCGCGTATGAGAATATTTCGCTTTCTGTCGAGCAGCTCATAACCGTTTTTTGCAAGAGCGAGAGATTTTTTAGTATTCATTAGGTTACCTTTGGTAGGTACAGCCTGTACAGCCATTATGACACCTTCTTAGCCCTTGTAGTAAACGTCCAGTACCGCGTCGTCAACACGGTCGAGCTCAGCTCTGGGAAGAGTTGACAAAAGCTCCCAGCCCAGATCAAGACTTTGCTCGATACTGCGGTTTTCCGTAAAGCCCTGATTTACAAATCTCGATTCAAACAGTCTGCCGAACTCAATATACTTTTTGTCGATCGGAGAGAGCTCTTCCTCGCCGATAACGGACGCCAGCGCACGGGCGTCGATAACCTTCGCGTAGGAAGCGAATAGCTGATTGGCAAGCGACTGATGATCCGCCCTTGTGTATCCTTCGCCGATGCCGTCCTTCATAAGTCGCGACAGCGACGGCAGTACGCTGACGGGCGGATAAAAGCCCTGTCCCTGAAGCGTTCTGTCCAAAACGATCTGACCCTCGGTGATATAGCCCGTGAGGTCGGGTATCGGGTGTGTGATATCGTCGTTAGGCATGGTGAGAATGGGGATCTGAGTTACGGAGCCCGGGTGACCGCTGATCATACCTGCACGCTCATACAGCGAAGCAAGGTCGGAGTACAGATATCCGGGATAACCCTTACGACCGGGGATCTCACCCTTTGAGGATGAGAATTCGCGCAGAGCCTCGGCGTAGGAGGTCATATCGGTCATAATTACAAGAATATGCATATCCAATTCAAACGCAAGGTACTCTGCGATTGTCAGGGCGCAGCGAGGCGTGAGGGTACGCTCGATAATGGGATCGTTTGAGAGATTCAAAAGCATTACGACGCGTGATAATACGCCGCTTTCCTCAAAGCTTTTCCTGAAATACTCTGCAACGTCCTTTTGAACGCCCATTGCGGCGAAAACAACGCCGAAGTTGCTGCTGTCAGCTCCGCTGATTTTTGCCTGTCGAACGATTTGAACAGCCAAATCATTATGCGACATGCCCGAACCCGAGAATATCGGAAGCTTTTGACCGCGGATCAGCGTCATAAGAGTGTCGATGGTAGATATGCCGGTGTTGATATAGTTTTTCGGATATACTCTTGAAACGGGATTGATCGGCGTACCGTTGATGTTCATACGCTTCACGGGGAAAATATCGCCTAAACCGTCTTTGGGTCTACCTGCTCCGTCAAGAACTCTTCCGATGATCTCGGGAGAAAGCGGCATTTCCATAGGGTGACCCGTAAGACGTGTGCGTGTATTTTTAAGGCTGATACGCCTTGTTCCTTCAAAGACCTGAACAACTATGCGTTCGCCTTCGATCTGCACCACGCGTCCTTGACGGACCGAGCCGTTATCAAGCTTTATATCTACGATCTCTTCGTTGGAAACGCCTTTAACGCCGTCCATGACGATCAAAGAACCGTTGATTTCTTTAACGCCTACATAATCTATAATCAAAGCGTTTCCTCCTTACTGTAATAATTCGCCGAGCTTTTCGTCGATTTCTTTGATGTAATCATCGAACATATCCAATCGGCTGTTGGGGATATCATACTTCATTTTGGTGAGCTTGTCAAAAAGACCCAGCGCTGTGATTTTTGAAATAGGGATCTCAAGCGCAACTATCTCTTTTGCCTTGGCATGAAGATGAAGGATCACTTTCATCATAAGCTTTTGCTTTTCAAGCGGAACATAGGTATCCTCCGCGTGGAAAGCGTTTTGCTGCAGGAAACCGACGCGGATCACTCTCGCGGTCTCGATTACCAGCTTTTGATCGTCGGGGAGAACATCGGATCCGATAAGCTTTACTATTTCCATCAGCGAGCTTTCCTCCTGAAGAAGAGCGCTGATGCGGTTTCTGTATTCTATAAAATCCTCGCCGAGATTTTCCCTGAACCACGGGTCAAGGTCGTTAAAATACTCGCTGTAGCTGTTGATCCAATTGATGGCAGGATAGTGTCTTGCATACGCAAGCGCTTTATCAAGAGCCCAAAACACACGCGTAAAGCGCTTGGTGTTTTGGGTAACAGGCTCTGAAAAGTCGGAGCCCTGCGGCGATACCGCTCCGATAAGAGTTACGGAGCCTTCCGCGCCGCAGAGAACGTCGGCGCGTCCGCCTCTTTCATAGAATTCCGCAAGACGTGAGGGCAGATATGCCGGGAAGCCTTCCTCGGCAGGCATTTCTTCCAGACGACCCGAGATCTCTCTGAGCGCCTCCGCCCAACGCGAGGTGGAGTCTGCCATCATAGCCACGTGATAACCCATGTCTCGGTAATACTCAGCCAGTGTGATTCCCGTGTAGATTGACGCTTCACGCGCTGCAACGGGCATATTTGAGGTGTTGGCGATAAGCACCGTTCTGTCGGTCATAGGACGGTTTGACTTCGGGTCGATAAGCTCTGAGAACTCATTGAGCACCTGACTCATTTCGTTTCCGCGTTCACCGCAGCCGACATAAATGATGATATCCGCGTCGCACCACTTTGCAAGCTGATGCTGGTTCATGGTTTTGCCGGTACCAAAACCTCCGGGAATAGCAGCCGTTCCGCCTTTGGCTATGGGAAACAGAGTGTCCATAACACGCTGACCCGTAATCAGGGGGATTGACGGAGTGAGCCTGTTTTCAACAGGACGCGCGGTTCTTATCGGCCACTGCTGGCAAAGCGTTAATTCATGCTGTTCGCCGAGGTCGTCCTCGATGACAGCGATGGTATCGAATAATTTGTACTCGCCGTCGGGCGCGACCTTTTTCACCACACCGGAAAGATCGGGATGAACCATGAGCCGATGCTCGATTATCGGCGTTTCGGGAAGTGTAGCGTAGATCTGACCGCCCGAAAGCTTATCGCCGACTTTGACCTTCATAGTTACAGCCCAAAGCCTGTTCTCGTCAAGAGGAGATACCGAAGCACCTCTGCTGATAAAAGCGCCCGATTGCTTCTCGATAGCCTTCAGAGGACGTTCGATACCGTCAAAAATATTGTCAATGATACCGGGTCCGAGCAACACGTTCATAGGCGCGCCGGTTCCGGTGACAGGATCACCCGGCTTTAAGCCTGTTGTCTCCTCGTAAACCTGTATCGTTGTGATTGCGTCGGTGATTCCGATAACCTCACCCACCAGGTTTTGCGCGCCGACGTGAACCATTTCCATCATTTCAAAGCTATCGGCGTTTTTCACGGTGACGACAGGACCGTTGATTCCGTAAATTACATTATTATTCATATTATTTCATCTCTTTCGGATCCTTTAGAGTACGGAGAGATCGGCGTTTTCCACAAACCACTCCCGCTGTGCTTCCAGCTTACTGTCAAGCGTTTCGTCGGCAATGACACCCATTGCGGCGCAATAACCCTTGATACCGCCGATTTTGACGGTCTTATCCGCCTTGACTTCAACACTGCCGCTGAACATGGATCTCATTTTTTCGGCAGCGTCAATATCGCGTTCGCTGACATAAAGAACACAATCGTTACCGCCAAAAAACTCGGCGATTTTTTTGGCGCTTTCGGAAAGCTTTGCGGAATAATCCTCGGTTTGCGTAAAAGCGATGAGCTTTTCCGATGCGGCGTGAAAGATCTCTTCCGTCATGGCGGCACGCTCAATAAACAGCTTTTTCTGTCCCTCCTGCATTTTTGTGGCAAGATTCGCGGTTTCGCGGTTACGGGTTTCAATAAGCTTGATCCTGACTAAATTCTCTCTCTCGCGGCTCGCCTGTTCCTCAGCTTCCTTCAAACGTTCGGATTTGAGCTGCTTGACCTCGCTCTTTAACAGGTTTTTCTGATGCTTTGCATATCCTTTTATTGCCTTCAAAAAATTATCGGTTTTATTTTTTTGCATAAGTATCCTTCTTTCCGCGATAACGTTTACAGCTTCACGCCGATAGCGTCCTGAACGTATTTGGTGATGCTGTCTTTTGTGCGACCGTTTCCGTGACGGTCGGGAATTTCAACAATCAGCGGTTTTTTGCAGTTTAGCTTTAAATCATAAACGATGTCGGGACAAAGCGAAACGAGCTTTTCAGTCATCAGAATAACGGCGATATCCTCTCGCCCGATAGCCTTTGTCAGCTCGCGCCTGACTTCATCCTCCTCGTGTACGACAACGCCTTCGATCCCCGCAAAGCGCATACCCATTTTTGTGTCTACGTTATCACTAATCAAAAAGAATTTCATCCAATCAATCCTTTGCGGTTCTTTAGGACAATATCGCATAATTCAGGTGTGCGCCGTGAATTGTGCGGTGTTGCCTTAGATATTATTGTTTTGCGAAAATAAGCAGAATGGATACCAGCATACCGTAAATAGCGATACCTTCGCCCAAAACTACGAAGATGATAGCTTTACCGAAAGCCTTTGGATCCTCACTGGTGGCTCCGATAGCCGCAGGAGCCGCGTTACCTACCGCGATACCGCCGCCTAAGCAGGCGATACCGGTGGAAAGAGCTGCGCCGATATAGGAAAGACCATCGGCAAGATCTGATGAAGAAGCGCCTGCGTCGCCGGTAGCAGCATTAGCAACGATAGGACAAATAAGGCAAATCGCAAAAACAGCTGCAAAGGAGAAGATCTGCATCAGTACAGACTGTTTTTTACTTCTTCCTCTTTCATACATCTTTACCGCGATAATAGCGGACGCAACAAGAAAAATAACGGGCAAAGCCATCATAACGCAATTAAACAAAAACATAATTAAACCTCCAAATATTAATCATTTATTATTCTTACGGGTTCAAAGGCTCTTCCTTCTCCCGAGTAGAAACGGCTGAACATTTCATAGTATTCCAAACGCAGCACCTGGATTGAAACAAGCAGAGCCTCCAGTACCATGACGAACGCGTTGCCGAAAACGACTATAGGCCAGTAGGCAACGGGACCGGCGGTATCCGCCAAAACGAATACGACCATCATCATGCCGGCGTGTACAAGCACAAATGCGCCTACACGCAGGAAGCTGACTGTGTTGGTGACATATTCGAGCAGCACCATGATAGATTCGATGATGTGCTCCATGATAAATCCCGCCCAGCTTTCGGGCTTCCAGTCGGGACTTTTTGCGATCAGCCCGTCAAGCGGTTCCTCGAAGAAAATCAGCAGGAAGGGCAAAACGATCAGTCCCAATATATAGGGCAGAGTCAGTATATGCAGGTTGAACATCAACTCAGCGACCATTCCGAAAACCAGCGCCGAATAGAAAACGATTCCGGCTACTCCGTTGGCGCTGAACAGCGCGCGCCCGATGTGCCCCTGCTTTATTGAGCTGTATACATTCAGGCACATGGCTGTTATCACCAAAAGTACGCCTATCGCTACCGCCGCAAGCAAAATGACGATAATGGATTTTGAGGTCATTACCTCGATCGGCTTCTCCTTGAAGCCCATTGCAAAATACAGCGGATCGAGTACATGCTCAAAGCCGAACAAGCTGCCGAATATCGTACCGAACACAACTGATGAAATCCCGCACGGAGTCAATATCCTGCCGATCTTCATGCCCTTGAGCTTCCACATCAGCATACCTACCACAGACAGGCATATACCCTGACCGATATCGGCAAACATGATTCCGAAAATGATAGTATACGTTATAGCAATAAACAGCGTGGGGTCGATCTCGTTGTAATTGGGAACACCGTACATATCGGTATAAAACTCGAACGGCTTTGCCAAAAAACAGTTTTTGAGCTTGACCGGGGGACGCTTGTCTATCTCTTCTTTAGCGTCGGCGAAATCAAGCTCGACGCTTCTGATCTTTTTAAGTCTCTTCTTTATCTGTTTCTTGTTTTCGGCAGGTACCCAGCCGACAATTATGAAACTGTTGTGGTACTGCATCGCCTTGCTTCGAATACCGGAGTACAGATATAATTCCTCGAGCTTTGAGAGATAACGGGTTATTTGCTCCGAGTTGTCGTCGAGATATTCTTCGAGGTTCCTCTGTGCTTCATCAACCTGTTTTTCAAGGAGCGGAAGCTCTTTTTTATACCCCTCTATACGCTCTCCCGGAGTCTCCTTCTCCCCTACCAATTCGGCAGGCTCAAAATACAAACCCTCAAATATCCTGTCGATCTCATCTTCCTTGCTCAAGGGAGTAAAATATACGCCCCAGCAATGAGTTTTGTCTTTGGTACATACGGCGAAATCGACGTATTTGTTGTCCTTATACGCTTCAAGCTTCTCCATGCTGTCCTTGGGCAGCTTGCCGAAGTGCGCCTTCATGTACTTCATTTTAAGGATCTGTTCAATTTCTACGTCAAGACCGGCAAAATGCTCGGCAATGCTGAGGTTTCGTTTTTCCTCCTCAAGCTTTGCCGCGGCCGCTTCCCTTGCTTCAACCAGAGAATCTATTTCCGAAGTTGTCACGGAGGAAAAGCTTTCGAGCTCCTCAAAAGACGGGCTGAAATCGCTTACGTCCGTCAATGGAAAAACCCGTTTGGTAAGGTTTAGCGCGGCTTTGAGATTTGTCAGAGGTTCGGCGTAGATGTTTTTTGTTTGCAGATGTGTGAAATCCCTCAGGTTGTTGTAAAAAACACTGACCTCGTCGGGATGAAACACACCCGATTCACCAAGAACCGTGATCACCTCGTCGATGTGTTCCATCAAACCGATAATGTTCACAGCCTGCATTGATGATACTGCCAAATTCAAATCACCTCTTTATTACAGTCAGCGGATTATCAGCGACTGAATAGTTTTAGGATCGATCCGGTATCGAACGCCCTCTATCAGGCTGATTATATTCATCAGCTCGATTTCGGACAAAAACATGAACGATACCATAACGACCGTTGGATTGCTGGAAAAATGGATATGTTTTTTCGCCAGCCTGTACTGCACGCGCGGACTGATATCACCTGCGTGCTTGTAGCCGATTTTACCTATCAGCCTTCCGCAGCCCGTACTCTGCATGATCTGGAATACTTCCGCCGAGGATTCAGCCTCGCACATGCGGTTCACAAGCTTTGGACTAAGGCTGCCGTATTCGGGCAGCATATAGCTTTTGATAATCTCGGGAGAAAGATTATAGTACTTTTTCATTCGCAGTATTCTTGAAAAAGCAGCGTAATCATTTACGGTTTTAATAATTGATTCAAGCTCTCGGCGCTCGCTTCCCTTGGTTTTCTTTTTTATCAAGGCGAGAACATGACTGAGGATCTGAGCGTACAGCTTGTTTTCGATATCGGAAACAGGCAGTTGTCCCTTATCATCCGGCTTGAATCCGGAGAGGAGCTCAAAATAAGGCGTGCGCTTCAGTGCATCCAGAAAATCGTCGTAATCACGAGCGTTTGCGATCCGATTGACGTCAAGCACCGTGTGCTTGGCAAGAAAAGCAGGAAACTGAAAAATAAATTTTTCTGTTGACTGAGAATTGAGCAGCACCAAATAACGGATTATCTGCTCGACCTCGGATTTTTCGATTATATACCGCGAAAAACCGGCGCTAACGCCCGAATCATAACGGCAAAATGAGTCAAATTCGTCAAACAAATACTGGCGAAGCAGCATTTCCAGCCTGCCTCTGTGTACGTCTCGTTCATTGACGTCGGCGAGCGCAGAAGCGTAGTGTGTGTGCGATTTCAAGTAAACCATTACTTCGGGCACGCTTTGACACGCAAGGAGTCCGGCATAATCCCGGTCAGATAAGAATCTGCCGTATTTTGATCTTGCTTTCGTCATGACAGCATAAGATGTGGCAGACATTCAAACACCTCCCCGTCAGCCTATGACCCGGCTGACAATTTCATCTACCCATCTGTCGCGGTTCTGCTCAAAGTCAGATCTCAGCTTTATCAGGGCGGATTCCTGCTTGGCTGTTGCATCTTTCAGTTTTCTGCTGTAGCGTTTTGAAAGATATTCGTCGTTTTTGGCGATCTCAGCCTGTGCTTCATCCATGTATTTTTGATGGATCTCCTCGACCTCTCGTTCGATTTTTTGCTTTTCTTTTTCGGCAGCCTTTTTATTGGCTTCCTCCAAAGCTTTTGCTTCATTGTCAGCTTCGACAATTCGTTTGATCATATCCTGCAAATAAATCACCTCCGATTTACGGCGCATTATGTTAATGAAGCGGCGTTATATATTAACCTTTAGCGTTATCAAATGAAATAAGGGTCATACCGCGAAAGCATTGATCACAAAAACAGCGATCAGCAGCAGTACAAAGGCAATGTGCAGCCACTTCTTCTCAACTAACAATCCGATAAATTCACGCAAAAAGGCGTTGAAATAGAAATACGGCTTGGTTTTCGAGGAAATACCTTTCGCCTCAAAACCGTTTTTCTGCGCTAAAATATAACCGCGAAACACATGATAATTGGTAGTTGAAAAAGCGGTTTTAACATTTTTGATATCCCCGGAGCGTTCCTCGATTATTTTTTTTGAGAAAAGCATGTTTTGGAAAGTGTTTACGCTCTTGTCCTCACGTAATATCTGCTCTTTCGGGATACCGATCTCCTTAAGGTAATTTTCCATCGCTTCTCCCTCGGAAATCACTTCGTCGTCTCCCTGACCGCCCGAAGGAACAAAGACCGCGTGCTTTCCGGTCTTTTCGTACTGCGCCTTTTCAAAAGCGACTGCGCTGTCCACCCTGCCTTTCAGCAGCGGTGTAAGTGAACCGTCGCGCCTAATGGCACATCCGAGAATAATGATATAATCACGGTCGTAAGGTATTTTATATTTTGTAGCCAAATAAGTGCATGCTACTGTCGATATGAAAATACATTCAAAATAGTCGATTAAGTAAATCAAAAATACCTTGACCGTTTGATAATTGGGTATAAAGTTGATATCAAATAAGAGCGTGGAACCCATCGTTAACAGAGAACCGATAAACCAAACAACAGCAAAAATGATACCCAATGTATTTACAGGGCGGTAGCCTTCGTTGCGAATGAGCCAAATATTACTGGCTGCCAGCGCTACCGAAAGGATCATCATGGGAAGCGTCAGACCAATCATCAAAATCTGCCCCGTTTCAACAATCAACGGATAAACTCTGGAAAAATAATTTACAACGTTATTTAGCAATTTGTAGGTGAGAAACATCCACAGTACGAAGGTGTAAATGCCAATACCTCCGCAGGCGACCATAGTATGAGAGAAGTTTCCCCGTTTGAAATCATAGAAAAATCGCCAAACCATAACGGCGGTTATTTGAAGCAGGAGAGCGAGGATCAAAGCAATAACAGCGACAAAACCGTTGAAGCTGTGATATAACTCAGAGGAAAACGTGATCAAGCCGAGCTGATTAACATTGAAATGGCAGTTGAAGGTCCATCTGCTTTCCTCCGGATCATTAGCATAAAAACGAACAGTCGCGTCCGTATCTCCCTGTTCCACTGCTTTAAACCCCAAAACAAGCTCGTTATTTTCCCAGCGCACATCATCTAACTCGACCACGCCGTTTTTTTCATAAGTCACTTCCGGCTCCGGTAAACTCCGGTATTCGGAAAATACCGAGGTATGATAATCAAACCTGTTGCCGACGGAAAAAATATAGATATTTACAGCAACTATTTCAATAACGGTAATCACAGCAAGAGCAATGCAGAATATTGCTTTTTTGCTTATTTTCATATTTTCAACACCTTCGTTATTCTCGTTACGGTATACCACACTTTTTTAAAAAAGTCAATAATATAAAAATGATTTTTATAATATAAAAATGATTTTTACTAATCCTTGCCGGAATTAAGATGTACGGTTTTTCCGAAATTTGTTTTATCAATAATCACGCTGAGCGGAAGTCCCAATATAAAGAGAACCGCCAGCTCTCCCAAAGCGACCAAGCTTCCCTGCAGCAAAAAATCGGCAAAATCAAAATGCCATGCATTGATAAAGAAAAAGTCAATTTCAAATCCGATGATTATCCCGTTCATCAGCGCAGGCATCAGCGCCGCCAAAACCGGCAGCTTGAACAGCCGGATGTTTCTGAACAGATACATCAGCAGCGCCGCGCAAAAGCTTGCCAGTGAACCGAAAATCAAATCGTAAGCGCCCAACACCGCAACAGAGCTGATATTGGCTATAATGCAGCCTATCGTAAGTCCCGGAATAGCGGCAGTGGTATATAATGCCAAAATCGTCAGCACCTCCGCAACACGGAACTGAACCGCCATGGAAGCCGAGCCGGGCAAAAGAACGTTTTGTAAAATCGTCAACGTCGCGTAAAGAGCGGCAATCACAGCGCCCTGAGCGATCAAAAGCGATTTTTTACGCTTATATTTCTTTTCCATAATCATCCTTATTAGTAAGAATAGTGAATAAAGAATAATGGATACACTACTCTTTATTCACTATTCATGAGCCTTGTTTAAACAAGGCTTACTTGGCGGAGACGGCGGGATTCGAACCCGCGGGGGATTGCTCCCTAACTGATTTCGAGTCAGCCCCGTTATGACCACTTCGATACGTCTCCGTACAGACGGCTTATTTTGCCGTTTTTTTACAACAGAAGTATTATAACATAAAATTTATGGTAACGCAAGTGGTATTTTGATTTTTTCTTATTCTCCGACCAAATGAACGGTTTTATAGCTGTGATGTACGGCAGGAAGGTATTTTTTCAGGATATCTTCCGTTTTGATTTTCAGGCTTGACGTGTTGACGCAGGGGTGACAGCCGATATATTCATCTTTCAGGATATCTTCGTCAATCAAAAGCGTGACCGCTCCTTCGATATCGTTCATCAGCCCCATAACGCTGACCGCACCCGGCTCAATGTCCAAATATGCGAGCATATTCTCCGGAGAAGCAAAAGACAGACGCGCCGACCGGATCTGTGAAGATATCTCTTTGGTTTTAAACGGCTTGTCTCCGGGCATCAAAAGCAAATAAAACTGCGTCTGCTGTCGGTTGCATAAAAACAAATTCTTGCATATTTTGGCTTTTAACACCTCGTCGATCTCTTTGCACACCTCCATATTTTCAGCAGCTTCATGATCTGCGCGCTCATATTCAATGCCCAGTTTATCCAAAAAATCATATACCCTGATTTCTCTGCTCTGTCTGTTTTCGCACGACGAAGGTCTGCCCTTGTACAGCTCCATTGTTCAACTTCCTTCCAAAAATATAATAACGGGTCAAAAGGATACAGTGTCGAGTACTCCGCCCATGACATTATATAACAGTTTCACAAACTTATCAATATCTGATTTTTTTATATGGACAAGTATTCGCTTTTATATTATACTGATAACAGAATAAATTTTGGGGAGGATTATAAATGCCTGAGCAATACTATAAAGAAGCGTATAAATTGGCGCAGAAAGAATACCGTGCTTGTGTATCCAAGGGTAAAAACCCCTGCCTGCCTGTGCTTGATGATTTTGTTTCCACCAAAAATGTTTCAGCCGGAGTTGATTTAGGTCTGGTTCAGATCCCCGCAGAATTCATTGTCGGTACAAAGTCCCGAAGCAGAGTAAACGCGTTTGCGCCTAACTTTATGCCGATTTTAGATGAAGAAACCGAATTTGCCGACAAATGGAACCGTTTGTGTCAGGCGCATATAAGCGAGGGTATCCGCGATCCGATCAAGGCATATGAATACATGAACCGTTTTTACGTTGAAGAAGGCAATAAACGCGTCAGCGTGCTAAAGTTTTTCGACGCGCTGACGATCGTAGGTCACGTGATACGCGTTATGCCCGAGATCAATGACGAAAACGACGAAGAAGTCCAGATTTACAACGAGTTTGTCGAGTTTTACAAGTACAGCAAAATAAACTTTATTGAGTTCAGCAAAAAGGGAAGCTTTTCGGAGCTGTTAAAGCTGCTTGATAAAGGTCCTACCGATGAATGGACAGATGATGAGCGCAATGAGTTTTCCGGCAGATATTATTATTTCAAGAAAGCGTATCTGTCCAACGGCGGCGGAAAGCTCCAGTCTACCGTCGGAGACGCGATGCTCAGCTACATCAAGGTCTACGGCTACAATGAACTGAAATCAGCCGATACTTCCGAAATAAAAAAGAATCTGAGCAGGATGTGGGAGGAAGTCGCTCTCCAGGAGGAAGAAGCTCCTATCGAGCTCAAGCTTGACCCTCCCGAGGAAAAGAAACAGAGCGTTTTATCGCGCGTACTCTCCCCTGCTACTCCCGCCGTACTAAAGGTTGCTTTTCTATACGACGGCACACCCGAGCGTTCCGGATGGGTCCACGGTCACGAGCTGGGACGAATACACGTACAAAATGTATTTGACGACAAGATCGAAACCAAGGCGTTTCCGAACGCTATGGAAAACGATCCGCTCGGCGTTATTGAACAGGCTATCGACGAAGGGTACACCATGATCTTCACTACCTCTCCGCGCTTTTCTCAGGCAAGCCTGCGCGCAGCCGTGGAGCACCCGGACATCGTCATAATGAACTGCTCGCTTAATAAATCTCACCGCTACATCAGAACCTATTACACGCGTATGTATGAGGCTAAGTTTATTTTAGGCGCTCTTGCAGGTTCGCTGACCGAAAGCGGAAGGATCGGATATGTATGCGACTATCCGATCTACGGACAGATCGCAGGTATCAACGCCTTTGCGATCGGCGCACAAATGATCAATCCCCGCGCTAAAGTTTATTTGGAGTGGTCTGCGATAAAAGGCGCGAAGGAAGCGGCGCAGTCGCTCATAGAGCAGGGAATCAAACTGATAAGCTCACAGGATACCGCAAGGTTTCGTGAGGATGACCGCGACAGCTTCGGTTTATCCGTAATTGACGGCGACGATATGCAGCTGATTGCAAATCCCGTTTGGAAGTGGGATGTATACTACGAGGAAATACTGCGGAGGGTTTTCAACAAAACCATGCAGACAGAATACGAGCGCAGCAACAAGGCGCTTAACTATTACTGGGGACTTTCGGCAGGAGTAGTGGATGTTGAATACGCCGATACGCTGCATCATGCCTCCAAGCGTCTGGCTGATTTCTTAAAGGAAAGCATTATCCGCGATATCTGTATACCTTTCTTAACTCCCCTGCACAAGCAAAACGGCGCTGTTATCGGCGAAGACGAAAAAACTCTGAACCCCGAGCAGATCATCAATATGGACTATCTCGTTGAAAACGTTATCGGAACCATCCCAAAATACGAGGAGCTTACGCCTATGGGCAAAGCAACGGTGGACACGGCAGGTGTGGAAAAAGCACAGAGCCCCGGACTCGACACCGGCGACGATGATGAAGACGATGAAATAACCGTCGAAGCGCAGGAAAACACAGCGGAGGATCTCAATGTACCTAACGGGGATCCGGGAGAACAGTCATGAGGATCTTAGCGGTGTCGGACATCGAGTCAAAATTCTTTTATGACTACTATTCTCCGGGCAAGCTGGACGGTTATGATCTGATCATCGCCTGCGGTGACCTAAAGGTGTCGTATCTTGAGTTTCTTGTCACCATGGCAAACTGTCCTTTAGTGTATGTTCACGGCAACCACGACGAGCATTTCAAGCGCGAGCCCGAGGGCTGCGTTTGCGTTGACGATGATATTTTTGAATTCAAGGGCGTTCGCATCATGGGACTGGGCGGCAGCTTCAAATACCGCGACGGCAAATATATGTACTCGGAAAAAGCGATGCGGCGCAGGATACGAAAACTGAAATTCAAACTCTTCCGAAAAAAGGGCATTGATATTTTAGTGACCCACGCGCCTGCCAGACATTTAAACGATTTTGACACGATCACGCACAAGGGCTTTGAATGCTTCAACGACCTGCTTGAACGCTACGAACCTAAGCTCTTTGTTCACGGTCACATTCACCGCAATTACAGCCACGGTATCCCCCAAAAAATGCAGCACAACAACACACTTGTAGTCAACGCGTCCGACTACTGCAATATTGATCTGGAAATATGAATCCAACCTAAAAGACCGACTCAAACGAGCCGGTCTTTTTTTACGCCGTTGGCGTATTATAGGCAACACCGCACAATTCAAGGCGCACGGCTTGCTTGAATCTTATTCCGTCAGCTTGCCCAAAAAATCTCGGCAAGGCGACAGCCTTACCTCAATGAAAAATCTTACTGCGCAATCCGCACACCTGAATTATGCGGTATTGCCTATAATTCTATGTAATACGGGCAAATGTTTTCAAAATGTCCGTCTTTCATGCGGAAGCCGTTTGGGATAACGCCGAGCTGAGTAAAACCGATCCTTTCATACAGATGTCGTGCATGGATATTACTCTCGACAACTGCGTTAAACTGAAGAATGGAAAAACCGATTTTCTTTGCCTGCGCTATACAATCCATTACAAGCTTTTCGCCGATATGCTGACCTCTAAGCTTAGCACTTACCGCGTAGCTTGCGTTACAAATATGTCCGCAGCGCCCCACGTTATTCGGGTGCAGGATGTATAAGCCGACGACTTCGCCACTTTCGTCAGCGGCTACGCCGCACCAACTCTGTGAGGAGAAAAAAGCCTCGCCTGTTTTCTCTGTCAGTAATTCTTCCTGTGGAAAGGCAGTGCCGTCCTCCACTACCCGGTTCCAAATGGTTATCATTTGCTGAAGATCATTTTTATCGTATTTTCGTATCACCATTAGCATTCTCCATATACACGACAGATGCAAATAATACTTGGCTTGTATCTGTATTTATCGGTTATCCACTTGTTCGGGGTTCATATCGTGATTGGCGAGTCTTTGCCACGCTAACTGCTCCCACTTAGTGTCGGGCTTGCCGTAGTTGCAGTACGGGTCAATGGAAAGACCTCCGCGCGGAAGGAATTTTCCCCACACTTCGATATACTTTGGCTTCATGAGCTTTATCAGGTCTTTCATGATTATATTGACGCAGTCCTCATGAAAATCACCGTGATTGCGAAAGCTGAAAAGAAAAAGCTTAAGCGACTTGCTTTCCACCATCAGTTCATCGGGGATATAGGAAATGTAAATCGTAGCGAAATCCGGCTGACCCGTGATTGGACATAGCGAAGTGAATTCGGGACAGTTGAATTTTACAAAATAATCGTTTTCCCTGTGTTTATTCGGAAAGGTTTCCAATATCTCGGGCGCATAATCCTTTTGATATACAACGTGACGGTTGCCCAAAAGGGTCAAGCCCTCCGTTTCATTCGGTTGTCTGCCGCTCATTTATTTCATCCTTTCATCAGTGGGTCTACAGTATGATTTGCTTCAAACGCCGCGATTCTGTCACGGCAGGTACCGCAAACTCCGCAAGGTCGCTCTCCTCCTTCGTAACAGCTCCAGGTGAGTTCATACGGAACCTGCAAGGATAAGCCAAGCTTTACAATGTCCGCTTTATTCATGCCGACAAACGGAGCGATAACCGTAAGCTGTTCGCCGCTTCCGATAAATACCGCGCTGCCTATAGCGTCGTTGAACGCCTGACTGCAATCGGGATACGCGTTCCCTGCCGCGTCGTCGCTGTGCGCTCCATAGTATATTTCGGAACATCCGCGTGACAGCGCTATGCTTGCCGCCGCCGAAATAAATAATCCGTTGCGAAACGGAACATAAGTGGATACCGGCGCACCGTTTGTTTTTTGAAGCTGCGCCGAGTAATCCTCTTTGGGAATATCACGCCCGGAGTCTTTTAGCAGCGAACAATCCGAGCCCTCAAAAATCGAAGCCAAATCAAGTATTCTGTGTTCGACCTTATAATACGCGGCGATATCCTTCGAGGCTTTCAGCTCTTTAGTGTGTTTCTGACCGTAGCTCACAGATAATGCTATTACATTTTCGCTGCCGTAACGATCAACTGCCATAGCCAGACAAGTGGTGCTGTCCACTCCGCCGCTGAATAAAACCAGCGCTTTTTTCACTGTTATCACTTCTCCGTCAATTATCAAATTTCAATAGCTCTTTTAGTTTAGAATCGATTTTAAACGCGCCGATATATGTTGTTGTAAGCGTTTTTGAGGAAGCGTTTTTTATACCGCGCGCGGTCATGCAGCTGTGACATCCGCTGATAGCCACGCCGACATCCGGAGATCCTGTTGCCTCGGAAACGATCTCGGCAATATCTCTGCCCAGTCGTTCCTGCAATTGCAGGCGCTTTGCCGCCATATCGCAAATGCGCGCGATCTTGCTAAGACCGATCACCCTGTCGCGCGGAATATATGCTACGTTCACCTTCATATCGTACATCAGCGCCAAATGGTGCTCGCAGTAGCTGAACACCGTGATATCCTTCATCACTACCGCATCTTCCGTTTCTCCGCAGCTTTCGTTGGTGAAGGTTTTGCTGAACATCTGCGCGATCTCATGATTGCTGTAGGCTGTGCCCTCGAGCACTTCGGCAAGCATTTTAGCTACGCGGTGCGGAGTTTCCTTTAAGCCTTCGCGGTTCGGATCCTCCCCTATCGCCTCTAAAATACCGAGCACATGCTCTTCTAACGCTTTTATGTCCATGCTCATACTCCCCTTCTGCTTGGTTCCCAGATAATTTTATGGATCTGCAGTTGTAATCTGACATTGTTAAGCTTATGCTGCAGCATAAACCGAACGATTTCAGAAGATTCAAGCTTACCGAAAACCGCGCTGAAATACACGTGACACTTTTCGGTCAAATCATATTGCTCAATCACCTCAAGAGCAGCTTCCAAATCTTCCTCACTTCCTGCGACAAATTTGACCGTGTCGCTTGGGATGAGAAGCGAAAAATTATCTCGCTGCATAAACCGTTCCATTTTACTGGACGGTAGCTTATAATCCATTGTAAAAACAGGTCTGTTGGCTAAAGACGCCAATTCATCCAAAGCTACGCTGCCGTTGGTTTCTATTTCTACGCGATGTCCGTTTTGCGTAAGCTTTGTGATAAGCTCGGTGATATCCTTCTGCAAAAGCGGCTCTCCGCCGGTAAGCGTAACGTTATGAATACCTGTTTTTTTCGCCCACAAAGTAAGCTGCTCGGCTGAATACTCCTCCGAATCAGTCGCGCTGCTGCTCGCCCACTTGGTATCGCAATACGGACAGCTGAGGTTACAGCCCTTAAAACGGATAAACGCCGCTAACTCACCGGCGTGAGCTCCTTCGCCGTTGATGCTTACAAATTTCTCAACTACATTTAACATAAACGATCCTCCCTGTAGCACGCGCAGTTTTCGGGGGTTTCATATACGGTTACCTCTGTTACAGGCAACGACCCGCTTAAACGCTCATAAAAACAGCGGGCAAAATTCTCCGCAGTCGGACGAAAGGGAACTTCTATTATTTTGAAGCATTCTTCTCTGAGCGCAGCCAATGTATTTTCTTTTAAAGAATTACTTTCAATTATCAACGCATGGTCAAAGCTGTCGGCAAGTGCTTTGACAGCCTGCTTTAAATCGCCGAAATCTATAATCATTCCGCGTTTTTCACCTGTTTGCATCAACTCACCGGCGCTGACAGTAACTTCGATCATCCAGCGGTGACCGTGAATGTTGGAGCATTTGCCTTTGTAGCCGCTGAGAAAATGAGCACTGTCAAAGGACGCGGAGGTTTTTAAGCTATACATATATCATCTCACCTAAAAAAAGCGTCTGCCAAAAGCAGACGCATCCGAAAATAGCGCAATAAAACTTCGCCGCTGTGTAACGGCAAGCAATATTGTCAAGAAAAAAAGCGCACCATGCGCTTTAAGGATGCCCTGGTTTTGTTTAAAGACAGGATGGCGCAAACGAACTGTCTGAAATGAAAATATTAAAATGAATAAAGAAAACAAGAAACCCCACAGCATTATACTGTGGGGAATTTCTGGTGGAGATAACGGGGCTCGAACCCGTGACCTCTTGACTGCCAGTCAAGCACTCTCCCAGCTGAGCTATACCCCCATAAGTCTATGGTACATCATACTACGAAAGGGCTTATTTGTCAAGAGGAAAATCGAAAAAACTGTAATTTTATATAGTCAAAAACCACTTTAAAAATCAAATATTCATAGTTTCGGATTTATTCGGCTTTATTGTTTTGAGCTTTGCTTTTTACTGCTGCTCATGCTCTTTTACAAACTTTTCAAGGTTTTCGATCAGTTCATCTTCCGGCATTCCTGCGCGCTTGCTCAAATCGGTGATCGTCGCACTTTTGAGAAGCATTTTGCCTACCGGGGTCTTGGCGAGTTTAAACTTTGGCTCTACCTTGATCAGCTCGTCAAGAAGCCATGGGTACTCCTGCATAATATCCTTTAATTTGGTATCCTTTGTAACGTTCATTATTATCACCTCATAAATTGCTTGACTTCTCAAGCGGATTGTACTATGATAGAATCAATGAATATGTTGTATTCACAACGTTTTGGAGGCGCTTATGGATTACGCACTTCTGCGAAACTCGCTGCTGTTCAAAAACATGGAAGAAAACGAAATCAGAAGCTGTCTGAGAGTATTTAAAGCCCGCGAGCTTGACTGTCAAAAAAACGATTTAATCTTGGCTGCGGGCGACAACACGAACAGCCTCGGGCTGGTACTGAGCGGCAGTGTGATTATAGAGCGCAACGACCTCTGGGGCAACCGAATTGAGATTTGCGAAGTGGAAAAACTGAGGTTATTCGCAGACACTTACGCCGTTTTGAATAACGAAACTCTTTTGTTCGATGTCCGCGCGGAGAGCAGCTGCCGAGTGCTGCTGCTGCAAATCGGCGATATCAACACACTGGCTCGCTTGCGTGAAAAATGGACAGTCAAATTTGTCTGCAACCTGCTGATGATCTCATCGCTCGACAACCTCGAATTATCCGAAGAGCTCTTCCATACCAAGTCCAAAACAATGCGCGGACGTATTTTGTCGTATTTGAACACCGTCGCGCTGCGAACTCATAAAAGAGAATTTGATATCCCCTATAACCGTCAGCAAATGGCGGATTATCTTAACGTTGAACGCTCCGCATTATCCGGTGAGCTGAGCCGTATGCAGAAGGATGGCATCATAAAATACCGCAAAAATCATTTTATCCTATTGTAATACTTTCTGTTTTTGATATTATACTACATACTCAACTCATTTGCAAGCTGTTTTGCGAAGCAGTAATACGAAAAGGGTCTGAAACTGTGACAAAGACATTTATTTGAAACCCGTGTTTTATCATGGCATATTTAAAAGAGGTTAGATTATGAATCAGAATGACAAGCTATTTTACGGTGAATTTGCACCGAGGCTGGAAGAAATCAGTGATTTGATGATGAGCGAGATACAGGCTATCCTTGACTCGATCAGCACCGACTCTGAAACCGCGCCTGCCGAACACATCAAATGCAGGATCAAGGGAGCTGACAGCCTCAAGGAAAAACTGCGCAGACGCGGTCTGAGCGAAACAGCCGAGAACGGCTTGCGTGAATTGTCCGATATTGTCGGCGCGCGGGTCGTCACCCATTTTATCGGCGATATTTACGCAGTGCTGGACAGTATTTGTAAAAGCAACAAGTGGCAGATCAAAACGATTAAGGATTATATAGCCAACGCAAAGCCTAACGGATATCGCAGTCTGCATATTATTCTAACGATCCCCTTCGGCGTCGGCGGGATCGATACAATCAACACGGAAATCCAGATGCGCACGATCGCAATGGATTGCTGGGCGAGTCTTGAGCATCAGCTAAAATACAAAAAAAGCATTCGCAACACTGCCCTTATCGTAGAGGAATTAAAACGCTGCGCCGATGAAATGGCTTCTACGGATTTGTCAATGCAAACTATCAGAGATTTGATTCAGAGGGGATAACAAAATGAACATATTATATGCCGAAGATGAAATGCAGCTTTCCGCTGCGGTAACCGAGATCTTAAAAATGGAGGGCTTCACCGTCACGCCCGTTTATAACGGCAAGGAAGCGCTTGAAGCGATGGCAGACAATTACTTTGACGCGGTCGTTCTTGACATCATGATGCCCGTGACAAACGGTATTGAGGTTCTTCAAAAGATGAGAAGCAGCGGTGATCACACTCCTGTGCTGATGCTGACCGCTAAATCTACGCTGGACGACCGTATTTCGGGACTGACCGAGGGAGCGGACGATTATCTCGCAAAGCCCTTTGCAATGAAAGAGCTGGTCGCGCGTCTGCGCTCGCTGCTTCGCCGACAAAGTGATTATCAGCATTCCGTGCTGCAATATGCGAATATTGAGCTGGATACTCAGACCTGCGAGTTAAAAACCGACAAAGGAAGCCTTCGTCTGAACAATACTGAGGCTGCGCTGCTGTCTTTTTTGATACGCAACGCAGAGGTTTATTATTCTCCGGAAGAAATAAACGAAAAAGTGTGGAAGGGCGCGGAAAGTCCCGAAAAAGCGGAGCTGTATCTTTTTTATCTAAAAAACAAGCTCAGACAGATCCATGCGGAAGTCAGTATTCTTATTCAAAACGATAAATACGCGCTGGGGGCTGCAAAATGAAGAAGCTTCGCTTTAAAATAGTGATCGGTGTATTTCTGTCGGCTACGATCGTGTTTTTGATGACGATATTCTTTTTCGGATTATCCGCGAAGGTGAACATCGAAAACCGCTCCGACAACATCACCGAATTGATCGACAATTACAACGGTCAGCTTCCGCCTTTTCATATTTACAACAAAATGGACGAGGGTGAACGCAGAAGGGTTTTCGAGTACGACGCAGAATCTCCTTACCGAGTCAGGTACTGCATTGTAACTTATGAGGATGAGAACGTAAAAGAAGTTGATGTGACCCATATTGCAGCGATCGACCAAGATAAAGCGAAGGAAATGGCAGATGAAGTCCGCAACAGAAGAAGCTCAGTCGGATACTATGACAATTACCGTTACCGGGTCTGCGAAAAAACCGGAAGGGTAATCTTTTTGGATGACACGGATGATCTTAAATCACTGAACACTCTGCTGCTGATGATTTCAGTAATCGCGGTTTTCTTTGTACTGATGATCACCGTGGTATTTTACTTCCTGTCAAACCGCATCGTCAAACCTTTTGAGGAAAACGCGCAGATGCAAAAGCAGTTCATCACAGACGCAAGCCATGAACTGAAAACACCGCTTGCGATAATATCAGCCAACGCGGAGGTTCTTGCCTACAAGGACGGTGAAAATGAATGGCTCGGCAACATCACTTCGCAGGTGTCGCGCATGAGCGAACTGATAAACGAACTGCTGACGCTGAACCGACTGGAGGAAATTGAAGAAATCAGAGATATCGAATCCGTCGATTTAAGTGTAAAGCTCAACGCGGTATCGGACTCTTTCGGAGAAGTATTCAACAATAAAAACGTCACTGTAAAACGTGAGATACAACCCGACGTCGTGATTAACTGCAATCCTGCGCAGATAGAGCGCCTGATATCCGTACTGGTGGAAAATGCGGGCAAATATGTCAGCGAAAACGGCGAGGTAATTATTTCACTCTCGAAGGAAACGAGATATACTACGCTTAATGTATTTAACACCTGTGAGATAGATAAAGAAGTGGATTACTCGCATCTGTTTGACCGATTCTATCGACCTGACGACTCACGCACTTCAAAAACGGGAGGTCACGGGATCGGACTCAGCATAGCCAAACGCATCGTTACCTTGCACGGCGGCAGCATAGCAGCGGTTCCGTCCGAAACGGGTTTATCCTTTAACGTCAAGTTATCAAACAAGCTAAAATCTAAAAAGTAATAAAAGCGGCAAAGAGAAAACATCATCTCTTTGCCGTTATTCTTTTGATAGGTTATACTATTTTCAGTTAAATCCGGAATTCGGAAAGGTAATCGTTGAACAGTGTGTTGAGCTTATATGTATCGGAGCTGGAATAGTTGCTGTAGGAAACAAAAAGCTCTGATTCGTCGGTTGAATATGTGATCATAGTACCGAACGCTCCGATCTGCGAGTTGAGCGTGATACGGTCTCCGTCAATCTTCACCCCGTAGCCGTAGCCGTTTTTCCATGGTGTATGCATATCAAGCAGTGAATCGCTGTTGATAATGCTTTCGTCAAACATTCCCTCGATATAACGGATGGTGTCCGAAATATTTGTGATAAAGCCAAGCGCAGAATATCCAACGCCCTCAAGTGTAAGCTTGTTCACCTTGTCGTTGTCATCATACGCCGACGCCATGCTTTTCGGCTGCTTGAAGCCCGAATGGTTCACACCGAGCGGTTTCAGGATATTATCCTTTATATAGGAGGTATAACTCGTACCGCTTGCCTGTTCTATGATTTTTCCCAGTAAAAAGAAATCACTGTCGGAATAACGATAGACTGCACCGGGAGTGCCGTCAATCTTTTGAGATAAAATCCATTTAAAAACGGCTGACTTATTATCTTCTTCGGAATTATTTTCTTTGATTTTGCTGTCCAATTCACTGTTAAGCAATAATTTACCGCTGCTTTCGCTGAATTCGGTATAGCTTGGAACACCGGAGGTCATAGTCAGCAGATCCTTGATCTTAACGCTGCTTCCATAGGAACAGTTCTTAAAGTATTTGTCGAGCTTATCGCTCAAAGAAAGCTTTTTTTCCTCACTGAGCTTTAAAACTGCTGCAGCGGTAAGATGCTTTGTAAGAGCACCCGCGTTAAAGTAGGTGTGTATGGAATTATTTTGATGTTCGACCTCGTCGGAAGCGCCTGTGCAGCGGCTGAATTCCAAATCATTTCCAAGCTTTAAGTAAACCGCGCCCTGAAAATGATTATCGCTGATTATATTTTCCAAGTTTGTGCAAATGACGTCTGTCTTTTGCTTTATCGCTAAGAAGTTGTACTTCCGTGGTGCGGTGGCGTTGTCAACGGTAGCAGCGCCTGTGGAAGCGACAGTCGGCTCAGCGGTAGTGACAGGAGCAGTCGTAACCGGCTGAGTGCGTTCAGGCTTTGAGGAAGATGGTTTTTTCTCATTGCCGCAGCCCGCCATCAGAAGCATGGAGGCAAGCGAAACGCATGCGATTCGTTTAACTGTTTGAAGCATCTTTGTCATTCCTTTAGATTTTCTCCATTTTACAGTAATTTGCCATTAGTTTTTTTGTACCTGCCTTATCAAAAGCAATCTCAAGCAGAGTGTCGTTACCCATTTTTTCGGTTGCCATTATCAAGCCTTTGCCAAACGCCTTATGCAGAACAGTGTCTCCGATCTTATAGGTAACGCCCGTTTGCGCGGCAGGTCTTTGATATGTATTGAACCGTCCTGCTCCCGATGCTTTGGAGCCGCCGATCGCTACCTTCTCCCCCGTTCCCTGCGCAAAACCGCTTGAATATGAGGGACGTACACGCTCCTCGCCCGATTTTGTGACAAGTTCATCAGGGATCTCACTGACAAAGCGCGATTCTTTATTGTAGGTTGTTGAACCGAACAGCATACGGGATTTGGTTTTGGTAAGATAAAGCTTTTGCTTTGCCCGGGTAATACCCACATACGCAAGACGGCGTTCCTCGTTGATTTCTTCAGGATTCATTATGGAAGCGATCGAAGGAAACAGTCCGTCCTCCATGCCGGTGATGAAAACCACGGGAAATTCCAGTCCCTTTGCGCTGTGGAGCGTCATCATTACGCAGGTGTCCGCGTCCGCGTCGTAGTTATCTATATCGGTCATAAGCGAGATTTCTTCAAGAAAAGCGGAAAGCTCAGCTTCGTCGCCGTAATCCTCTTCAAACTTGATGATGTTAGAGGATAATTCCTCTATATTCTCAATACGAACATCGGCGTTTTCTTTTTCTGTTTTCAGATAATTCTCATAATTTGTATGTTCCAAAATCAGATTATATAATTCTGCTAAAGAATAATCTTCACTTTCCTCCGCTTCGATCAGACCGTCGATCAGCGTAACAAAGCTTTTGAGCTTTGCCGCTGCACGGGACAGTTGAGGATAATTGTCAGCCTCTTTGATGACCGAGTAAATGCTCTCCCCCAGTCCTGCAGCGATATCGGCTGCAACGGCGACCGTGCGCTGACCGATCCCGCGCTTGGGGACATTGATGATGCGCGAGAGCCTGACGTCGTCGTGAGGATTGTTGATAACCTGCAAATAGGCGATCATATCGCGGATTTCCTCACGGTCATAAAAGCGGTGACCGCCGATTATGCGGTGAGGTATGCCGCTGCGCGAAAGTGCCTGCTCAACGGCGTTGGACTGAGCGTTTGTGCGGTAAAGCACTGCATAATCGGAATAACTCCGACCGCCTGAAACGCCGTCCATTATGGTTTTTGCGATAAACATCGCTTCTCCGCGCTCGTCCTCGGCGGTATGGATCTCTATCTTTTCACCGTCGGGGTTCTGCGTCCACAGAGTTTTTCCCTTTCGCACGGTATTGTTGGAAATCACGGCGTTTGCGGCGTTAAGGATATTCTGAGTACTGCGGTAGTTTTGTTCCAGACGAATGATCTTAGCGCCCTTGAAGGTGTTTTCAAAAGACAGGATATTTTCGATCGTAGCTCCCCGGAACTTATAGATACTCTGGTCATCGTCTCCGACCACACAGATATTTCCGTATTTTTGTGCGAGCATTGAAACAAAGCGATACTGAACGCGGTTAGTGTCCTGATACTCGTCCACCATTATGTACTTGAACTGATTTTGATAGAACTCCAAAATCTCGGGACACTGCTCGAACAGCTCCACCGCTTTGCAAAGCAAGTCGTCAAAATCCATTGCGTCAGCGGTTTTAAGCCTTGCCTGGTATATCTCATAAACCTTGGCTATAGACACCTTGCGGTAATCATATTCGGCGGTTTCCAGCATTTCCTGCGGAGTTATCATTTTATCCTTAGCCTTGGATATTTCGGAAAGGATATTTTTTACGGGAAGCTGCTTTTCGTCGATATTCAGCTGCTTGACTATATCCTTGCACAGCTTTTTTTGATCGTCGGTCGCATACACGGTAAAGTGACTGCTGTAGCCCAAACGGTCTCCGTATCGGCGAAGGATGCGCGCGCAGGTCGAGTGGAAGGTAGCTGCCCAGATGTCTCCGCCGCCCTCCGGAACGGTGCTGCATATACGCTCCTTGAGCTCGCCTGCCGCCTTGTTGGTAAAGGTGATGGCGAGGATATTCCACGGATTGCAAAGCCCCGACCTAAGGATATAGGCAATACGGTTGACCAGCACGGTGGTTTTGCCCGAACCCGCGCCCGCCAAAATCAAAAGCGGTCCCTCGGTGGCAAACACCGCCTGACGCTGCATCTCATTCATATGTGAAAATTCTTGTTTGATATCGGTTTGATTCATCTTATCCGCCTTTTTATAATAATAGAAAAAGGGCGAACAGCGTCCGCCCTGTGTTGGTTATGATCATTTAACGCTGTCGTTAAAGATGTTAAGCATTCCTTCCGCGTCCTCAGCCATGATCAAGGTAACAAAGTTGTTCTCATTGGTAACCTTGCACTTTTCAGCCATAGCCTTGTTTTCCTTGGAATAGCTTGCGTACTGATTGATATTGCTCTTGAGGTGAGCGTCGAGCTTTTCTGCAATGTTCTTTGCAGCGTCGCTGTCCTTGGCTTCTACCAGCACGATCTCAACGGGCGCATTGCTGTCGGAATTGATCTCAGCGGCAAACTGCTTAACGTCGTCGTTGCTGACCTGATAATACTTGTTAAGGTCATCGATCTTTTTAAGATTCAGCTTGTACTCGGTGTTGATTTTATTCATCACCTCGTCGAGCTTTACGTCCTTGCTGCCGCCGCAGCCTGCGAACGCTGTCAGACACATTACCATAGCAAGTGCGAATGTGAGTATTTTTTTCATATTTCTTCCTCCAAATATTTTGATATCTATTTTATTATAGTATATCTTGTTTGGTTGTCAATATTTATGATAATATTGTAATTATTGTGTACCAATGCTTATTCTACACGTCAGTACGTTTGATGTCAAGCGATTTCACAGAACATTCACACATGTAATAAAAACATACAACAACATCAAAAAGCGCCTTATCAATAATCATTATATAAAAAATCCGCCCAGTAATACTGGCTCATATATTCGTTCTGATAGGCGTTGACCGCTCCTGCGTCGAGCTCCTGAAAACGGTAGTAATCGCAGTCAAGCGTGTCAACGTTGACCGAAATGCTGTTGTAGCTTTTGTTGATAACGCTTTCGGCTCCGATTTTTTTCAGGCTCTTCATCATGGCGCTGATCAGGATTTGAAGGTATCCCTGCTGCTTTTTATCATACGGCTCGTCTTCAAAAAGCGCAGCGGCGATTTCTTTGATCGAGCAGGAGCTGCCGTGGCGATGCACCAGATAAGCAAAGATCTCCTTGCTGCGGCTCCTGTCAAAATGCACGGGCTTGCCGTCGGGAGTGAAGACGTCGAAGTTGCCGAAGCACTGGACCTTAAGCAGAGCGTTTTCCTTTGGAACGATCGGGAACCTGAGCTCGTCGAGCTCCTCCTTTACCGCTTCCGTCGTTACGGGCTTCATGATATATCCGCTTGCGCGCAGGCGCATAGCGTCGCCCGTGTATTCGGAAAAACCCGTTACAAAAATAATATTCATTTTGGGATTAACGGCTTTGAGCTCCTTTGCAAGCTCCACGCCTGTCATTCCTCCCATATGTATATCGAGGAAGGCAACGTCGCAGCCGTCTTTCTTCGCCGCCTCGAGCAAGTCCTCCGGTTCGTCAAAGGTCTCTATATCAGCGTCGGGTTTTGCTTCTCTTACCGCCAGCTCAAGCATTTGCAGCATCAGCGGCTCATCGTCTACGCACATGATCCTCATGCTTCGGATACCTCCTTGGGAATTATAACTTTTGCAACAGTGCCTTCGCCTACGACACTGCTGATCTCGACCTTCGCGTTGCACATCTCTTTCAGGCGCCTGCGAATATTTTCCATTCCGATGTGCGAACGCCCGTCGTCTTTAACTTCATTAACATCAAATCCTGTTCCGTCGTCGGAAACTATCACTTCGTAGGCGTCATCTGTTTCACGCGTGGCTATCGTCAGCGTACCGCCGCCGCGCTTTTTACTGATACCGTGCTTAACGGCGTTTTCAGCCAAAGGCTGGATACTAAGCTGCGGCAGCTCAAAATCGGTTGCCTGAATATCATACTCAACATTCAGCTTCTTGCCAAAGCGCAGTTTTTCAATATACAAATACTTTTTCAGATGCTCCAGCTCCTGCTCAAACGGGATCGGCTTTGTTTGCTTCAGCGAATCCATATTGCTGCGCAAATACTGCGAAAAAGTGATGGTCGCCTGATACGCCGTGTCCGCGTCAAGCTTACAGAGCATTGCGATGGAAGAAAGCGCGTTATACAAAAAGTGGGGTTGGATCTGGCTGACCATGACGCTTACCTTAGCCTCATACAGCTCCTTCTGCATTTGCTGATATCGAATTGACTCGACATATTGCTTCCTGAGCCTCAGCACCGAACGTGCGATTTGATATAGCATCGTTACGGCAAGACCAGAGTAGAAAAAATCAATGGTTGTAAACTGCAGATAATGGTTCAGGGCGTCGATGATCAGCGTCGTCGCCAACGGAACGCAGGACAGCAGCGTACCGTAAGTGCTGATATCGAAGCGCGTTTCCACACAAAGCAGTACCGCCATAACGATCGCGCATACAGCGGTTACGGCGAACATATACGGCGACATCGCGTGCAAATCAGTGACCGCAGTAAAGTGCAGAGCCATTGCGGCGATGATCATCATTATGTATATCGTGCCGAGAATGTTCCCTATCAAGCGCGGTATTCGCCGCTGGAAATTTGATTTTAAATAGAACAGCAGAGAAAGAATGAAGAAATAATTCGGCATGGTATCCAGCGCAAGACAAACCGAGGAATCCGAGATCCACAAATTCATAAAGCTGCTTACGCTTCTCACCATCATAAAAATACCCCAGTTAAAGCAAAGGATACCGAACGAAAGATAACTGTAGTCGATTTTTCCGAGAATAAAGCCTGCCATCGGGAAAAAGAAAACGCCGATAAAGCAAACAAGCAAAAACAGGATAAAAAACGGCATTGAGTAGAAAAACTGCATATACTTTCCGTTTGATTCACTTATCAAACAGCTAAAGCAGTCTCTGAATTCCGTGTGATTCATTTTATACGGATAAGTCACTTCCAGAATCACATCGGTATTCTCATTGAGCAGTTTTTCGTCGTAATCATATATCATCAAATCATTGACACTGTAGCCGGGAGTGTTTGGCATACGAAACTGGAAAAAGCCCTTTTTCATACTTCTTGCCCGAAAGCTTTCAAACCCAAGCTTTTCTTCGCCAAAATAATCATTTAGATCCTTATTTAAACCATCGTTAAGGTAATAATGATACATTTTGCGCATGTCGATATAATTATGGTCGATGATTATTAATCCGTCTGCCGTTTTAAGCGTATACCAAACATTTTTTGAGGAAATCGTGATATTTCCCATAAGAAAAGCTTCTTTGGGGATCTTTCCTTTAAAAACCGCCTTGTGGAAAAAATCATTTACTTCCTGACCTGACTCGAGGTCTTTCCATTCGCCTCCGTCAACGGAATACTTTCCCTCCACGCACACGGACATCGGTATGCTGATATTCATATAATTAAAAAAATGAAACGCCAAAACGGTAAGGAAAATCATTAACGCTCCCATAATACTAAGGATCACGGCTGCGTATTTTTTTCCCTGTAAATTGTGCAGCATACTGTCACGTCCTCTCACATGCTGTTAAAAGCAGCGGAACATAAGGGAAACCGATAGTATTCCGCTTTAATCCTCGAAAATGATGGGCAGCTCGTACTCATCGGTCGGAAAAGGTACTTCCGCCGACGACTGTTTATTCTGTGAAGAGGCGCTGCTCTGCTTAGACTGGCTGCTTTGCTTAGACTGGCTGCTTTGCTTGGATTGGCTGCTCTGCTTGGATTGACTGCTCTGCTTGGACTGACTGCTCTGCTTGGACTGACTGCTCTGCTTGTAAGCTGAGCTCTTCTTATCGCTGTTGCCGGTCTGTGATTTTTCCTCCGTGTCGTGCGACTGATTTCCGCTGATTACTGAGGATGACGAGTTATTACTCTGTGTGCCGCTGTTTTGCGAGCTTTTATTTTTATCGGCAGCCGAAGATTTATTTTCGGTTTTGCTGTTTTTTTCAGATGACTGTGAAGATGTTTTTGCGGAGCCGCTGCTTTCGGTCGTTGTCTGTCCATCGGTCGGGCTTTCGGTGGACTGAACCGCCGCAGTCTGTGACGTCTTTGACGCAGACGCGGAACTATTGTTGTCCTCGCCGCAGGAAGAAAACAGCGTCGCACCGACAGCAAGAACCGCGATCAAAATAAACGCTTTTTTATTCATGATAATATCTCCCGAAATTTGCTGCTGTGAGCAAAAATATGTAAAGTTATTTTTTTATTTTTCAGCTTTCAGCCGATCATTATTCATCGACAGCGCCGATTTCCTTTAGTCTGGATACAACGTCGGCGACATCCTCTTCGATAACCGAGCGGTCACCGTCGTATTTTTCGCACAGAAAATCAACGATTTCCGTCTCGGACATATCCTTTTCAAGACAGCTTAAAATATCGTCTACTGTCTTATTTCCCTGAACTATACCGTGAAAATCCGCACCTGCGACCGGAACGACCAACGCCATACCGTCCATTGTATGCTTAATAAAATTAGGATTCAGTTTCATTTTACCGCTTCTTTCTGTTTTATCACCTATCATTTTACCTTATTTCCCGTAATAGGTCAAGCAAAAAAACAAACCGACCCGAAACTAATTGTTCCGAGTCGGTCTGAGAAAATCAACTCCTGCTGTAATAAAGCAGACACATCAGGCTGACGCCAATAAAAGCGCCGATAAAAGTACCGATAATGATCCCAAGCCACATAAAATTTTGCCTCCGTCCTTTTTTGACATTTATTATTACCACAATATGCCATAATAAAAGCGTGGTGATGAAATGCGTACCGTTTATATTGACGTGCTGATTACCGTCAATCTGTTCATAGACTTCTTTTTATTATTATGCACCAAAACACTGCTTCATATTCACACAAGCATTCGACGGCTGATAATCGGCGCTGCTTTCGGCGGATCGCTCAGCCTTATTGCCCTGCTTCCCGCGCTTCCCGCAGGAATAAACATCGCGGCAGATGTGGCGCTGTCCGTCCCAATTGTACTGATAGCGTTCGGACGGTGTGAACCAAAGCTCATTGTAAAGCGAACAGCGGCATACTTTTTATGCTCATTTGTTTTCTGCGGAGTAATGGTGCTGCTCTATACCTCGCTCAAGCCAAAAGGAATGGCTGTCTATAACAATGTGGTATATTTTAATATTTCCCCTATGTTACTAATTATACTGACGCTGGCGGCTTATTATGTGATAAAGCTTACGGAAAAGCTCACCCGCGGAGAAATCGGCAAACGCGTTTGCGAGGTCAAAGTGTTTGACAAAAGCGGCTGCGCGCAATTTCAGGCAATGGTCGATACCGGCTGTCATGTTCGCGAGCCGTTTTCGGGACGATATGTGATCATCGCCGAGCAGGAGCTTGTCCGTGAGCTTTCACTGTCGGAAAACACCCTGCGGGTGATCCCCTTCGGCAGTCTGAACGGAAGCGGAGTTATCAGGGGTTATTTGCCGTCGCGAGTGCTTATCGACGGCTCCCCAACCGAGGAACTGCCGTATATCGGCATCTGCGAAAACATCATGAAGGGCGAGGTGAGAGCTATTATTCCGCGCGAGCTTGCAGTCTGATAAAACATCATTAAGGCAACACCGCACACCTGAATTATGCGGTATTGCCTTAAAAAGAAAGGTGAGGTAAATGTTAAATTTCTTATTTAGAATCAAAATGTTCTTTTCCGCTGATAACGAGGTGTTCTACATAAACGGAACGGACGCGCTTCCGCCGCCTCTTTCAAAAGCCGAGGAAGAAGCCGTGCTGCGCCGTATCAGCGCAGGCGACGAGAACGCTCGCGAACCGCTGATAGTTCACAACCTGCGATTGGTGGTATATATCGCGAAAAAGTTTGAATCGCCCGGAGCAGGCACGGAGGATCTGATATCTATAGGAACAATAGGACTCATCAAAGCAGTCAACACCTTTTCGCCCGAAAAAAACATCAAGCTTGCTACCTACGCCTCTCGCTGTATCGAAAACGAAATACTGATGTTTTTGCGCAAGTCCTCTCAGTTAAAAAACGAGGTCAGCATTGACGAGCCGCTCAACACAGACCGCGAAGGAAACGAGCTTCTCCTGTGTGATATTTTGGGAAGCGATCCCGACGAGATCAACAACGGACTCGAAAGTGAAATGGAGCGGCGGCTGGTGCTGCACGAGGTAAGCCGTCTGAGTCCCCGGGAATGCACTATAATGGAGCTGCGTTTCGGGCTAAACGGTAAAAAGGAGCACACACAAAAACAGGTCGCCGATGAGCTTGGAATTTCGCAGTCTTACATTTCCAGGCTCGAAAAGAAAATAATCGGTCAGCTCAAGGAAGAGCTGAAAAAAGCGGTATAACAAAAATATTTATGAAAAAGCGATGGGTAGTCCCACCGCTTTTTCTTTAGGCAATACCGCATAATTCAGGTGTGCGGATTGCGCAGTAAGATTTTTCGTCAGGTTGTTCAAATAAATTGAGGTAAGGCTGTCGCCTTGCCGAGCCGTGCGCCTTGAATTGTGCGGTGTTGCCTTTAGGGATTATTCAGAGGTTCCCTTTATTCACTCGTTTCGGATGTGACCTCTTCGGTCGCATCCTGCTCCGAAGCGCTTTCAGTGTCGTCGTTGTCGCCAATCACACCGTCGCTGTCGCTGACCTCTCCGTTATCGACGGCGGAAGTTATGGCGCTGTTCGAGTCGGAAACCGCCTGAGATGCGCCGTCGCCGATGTCGTCCACGACTCTGCCCGCGCCTGACACAGCGTCGGAGGCAACCTGAGAAGTAGTGGAAGCGGCGTTTTCACCGCAGCCTGTCAGCATTGCCGCCGCCATCATTCCGATCAGCGCAAGGGCTGTTATTCTTTTCATATACATTCATCCTTAAAATAAAATGACGTCGTAAACCGACGCCATTAGTATATGATAGTTTTATTTGATTATGTATTATTTTTTATTTCAAGATGAGGATAAGGAATTGTTATTCCGTTTTCATCAAAAGCGAGCTTTACCTGTTCCTCCATTGAGAAAAGCACGGGAAAATAATCCGAAGGATCCGCCCAAACAAAAACCTTGATCTCCACTCCGCTGTCAAGGTGGTCGCTTATATACACCTTAGGCTCAGGCTCGGACAGAATCTTTTCATTTTTTGCGATAACATCATAGATAACGCTCTTGACCTGAGCGAGATTGTCATCATAGCTGACAGAAAACACCAGAGGCACTCGGCGGTACTCGCCTTCGGAGCAATTGGTAACGTTATTGGCGGTCAGCCGTGAGTTTGGTATTTTCACGCTCTTATTGTTATAATCGGTGATAGTTGTGTAAAAGATACGGATACTCTGAACATAACCTTCAACACCCTCAAATTCTATCAGATCTCCTGCCGTGAACGGCTTGCTGAACAGGATTATCAATCCGCTCACAAGGTTTTTCAACGTGTCCTGCAGCGCAAAACCCGCTGTAAGCAGGGCAGCGCCGAAAGCAGTGATAATAGAATCAACATTCACGCCGACAGTTCCCAGCGCGGTAATGACCACAAAGGCGTAAAGCACTACGCGGATAACGGAAAACAAGAAGGTTTTGACGGTATGATCGAGCTTTGTTTTGAGTATGAGCTTCCTGACAAAATGTGTGGTAAGCTTAACGATCAGCACACCGATGATGAGCACGGCGGCGAACAAAAGAAAGTTTTCTCCTATTTTAAGCATCATAGCACTGAAATTATCCATATTTGCTCCCGTCAATCTACTATTATCTTCTCGGAAATCATTTCACCGTCAAGCCACACACGCACAACAAGATTGCCGTCTTTATCAAAGGAAACGCTCTTTCCGCTGCGCTTGCCGTTGACATAGGTACACACATCCATAAAATTGCCGTTCTTGTCAAAACGTGCTCCGAAACCGTGAGGAGTGTTGCTGCTCCAGCTTCCAGCGTGCATTGTACCGTCGCTGAGACGATAGCCGACACCTGCGCCCTCTCTCGAGCCGTTATCCCAGTTTCCGACATAATTAACGCTGCCGTCCTTGTAATAGCATACGCCAAAGCCGTGGCGCCTATCCTCTTCGTAGCCGCCCTCATATAGGGTAATGCCTTTGTCGGAAACTGTTCTGCCCTTTCCGGAGCGGCGTTTTTTGTCATCAAGGGCGCCGTAGTAGCGGTATTCACCGGATTTGGCATTTATTATACGATCCGGTTCGGATTCCTGCGCAGGAATGAAAGAGGTGTTCTCCGTATTATCAAACTGAGCGGACGGAAAAACGGAAGCCTCGGGATTTTGACCGAACGCCTCTACCATTTCCAGTGCGGCTTCATCGGCGTCCTGCTCATTTTCGGATAACGAATCGCGATCGGTTTCCTCGGAAACAGGTTCTTCCTGCTGAGCTTCGGATGGGTTTTCACCTTTGGTCTGATTTACAAGCTCACCAAAGAGATTCTTGTTGGTTTTCTGCGCCTCAAACAGGATCCTCTCGATTTTGTCGTATGCCGAATAGGAATCGTTTTCCTCAAAGACAGGTTCCGTTTTTACTTCTTCATCCGCAGCTGCCGAATGAATATCTTTCTCGGTAAGATAAGGAGCTTCGTCGATAAGACGCGATATCCCGGAAAAAATATCCGCGGAAAAATCCTCGTGCCGAAAATCAAAGCCTCCTTTGGCGACAGGCTTTTCCTCGCAGAAATCGTCCGGACGAAAAGACTCGTCATACCAAATCATACCCGAATTTGAATAAACAAGAGCTGCAGATTTATTTCGCGGCGCACTTGTTGAGGGAAACAAAAGACGCGTGGCTTTGGTTCCCTTATCGTCAAACTCTTTGTACTTAAGCAAAACAAGGCTGTTTTTAAACTTCGGAGACAGAACCGCGCGCAGGACGTTTCCCGTGTCCGCACTGTAATACTCTGTGCGAAGCCACAGGTGAAAAATATCATAATACTGCCGCTTGACCACTACGCCGTCGGCATTATAGGAAATGACGCAGTATACATCGCCGCTCTCACGCTTGACGGTCTGGTAGGGCTGGTTATTATAGATAGCCTTCCACGAAAGGGGTTCGCCGCCCTTCATTGAGTATGACAGACTCAGAGGTTTGCCGTCAATAGTCAGCTCGGTTTTTTCGGTCTGCGGAAGATTGTGAGAATTGAAGTAATTTGCGCGAACTCCTGCCAGCGCGTCGTTTTTAAAATCAAGCGGTTCAAACTCGGATACAAGCGCTGAATAAATCAGCAGATCCTTGGAAATCTTTTTTAAATCAGACAGCATGGTTTATAATTCCTTTCAGGAAATATAATGATAAGGGTACAACGGTAAAAATCAAGGGCGAACACCGTCCGCCCTTAAGCATCAAATGGAGATCGTCATAGCGATCTTATAAAGCTCTTTGTCAAAGACACGCTCCATATTCAGCGCCTCGGTGATATCAAGGTCTGTGATTTTGCCGTCACGCATTACGACAACACGGTTTCCGATACCCCTGTCAAGCAGGTCTACTGCGTGGTAGCCCATCTGACTGGCAACCACACGATCGCGCAGAGTGGGCGAACCGCCGCGCTGTACGTGACCCAAAATGGTAGCTCTGGCTTCGATGCCGAGTCTTTGCTCAATAAAATTCGCTATGTCTTCAACTCTGTTTTTCTTGCCGACACCCTCGGCAACAACGATAATAAAGTGCTTTTTACCCGTTTTCTGGGTCTTGATGATCCTGGGGATAACATCGCGCTCAAGGCTATATTCAACCTCGGGTACCAAAATAGCGGTAGCGCCTGTGGCTATACCGGTTTGCAGCGCTATATCGCCGCACTGTCTGCCCATTACCTCAACGATCGAGCAGCGGTCATGCGACTGCGCGGTGTCGCGGATACGGTCAACCATTTCAAGCGCGGTATTCATAGCGGTATCAAAGCCCACGGTATACTCGGAGCAGGCTATATCGTTGTCGATCGTACCGGGAACTCCGATACAGTTGATTCCGGCGTTGGTAAGCGCTCTTGCACCCTGGAATGAACCATCGCCGCCGATGACTACAACGCCGCAGATCCCTTTGCTGCGGCAAAATTCAGCCGCTCTGAGCTGAGCCTCTTTCTTTTTGAACTCTTCACTGCGGGCGGTGTACAGCATGGTGCCGCCGTTGCCGATGATCTCGGACACGCTGCGCAGATTCATCTCTTCGATGTCTCCGTTGAGCAAGCCGTTGTAACCGCGGTAAACACCGAAAACTCGCATTCCCTTATTGATTCCGGTACGGACAACAGCTCTGACAGCCGCGTTCATTCCGGGTGCGTCGCCGCCGCTGGTGAGCACCGCGATCGCTTTTTGCTGCTCGTCCTTTTTCGGTTCAACAGTTCTTGTTTCCTCGGTTAAGGTTTTTAAAAGTATATCTGACATAGTTAATCCTCCGTTAATACAATTGTTTCTTATTCATTATAATACATATACCTTTTATTTACAAGAGAATTTTGAAACTATTTCACTTTTCTTACAAAATTTTTGTATATAACTAACTGTTTCTTGACAACGAGGTAATTTAGCGTTATTATATTAATACGAATAATTATTTATTTAATTCTCAGGAGATTATTATGACGAAATTATATTTAGCGATCCCATGCTATAACGAGGAAGAGGTTCTCAGAGACTCCGCAGCGAAGCTCTCGAATAAATATAAAGCAATGATGTCTGAGGGAAAGATCACCTCAGACAGTAAAATCGTTTTTATCGACGACGGCTCCAAGGACAAAACCTGGGAGATCATAACTCAGCTCCACGCTGAAAATCCTGTTTTTCAGGGTATCAAGCTAAGCCGCAACAGGGGTCACCAAAACGCGCTGCTGTGCGGATTGATGACTCTGAAAAACAAGGCTGACGCAGTGATTTCAATTGACGCGGATCTTCAGGACGATATCAATGTTTTTGACGAGATGGTGGAAAAGTACGAAGCCGGCTGCGACGTTGTATACGGCGTTCGTTCCAAGCGTGAGACCGATACCTTCTTTAAACGCTTCACCGCTGAGGCATTCTACAAAATACTTGAGAAAATGGGCGCAAAGGTCATCTTTAACCACGCCGATTTCCGTCTGATGAGCAAAAGAGCGCTGGAAGCGTTCTCACATTATAAGGAAACCAATATTTTCCTGCGCGGAATGGTGCCGCTTATCGGCTACAAAAGCGACATAGTTACCTACGAGCGCAGCGAGCGTTTGGCAGGCGAAAGTAAGTATCCTCTCAAAAAAATGCTGGCGCTCGCCTGGGAGGGTATCACCTCGCTCAGTATTCAGCCGATACGCATCATTACATGGCTGGGTCTGATAATCTTTTTGATCAGCTTAGTGATGATAATTTACTCTATCGTTCGTTTCTTTATCGGTGCTACCGTAAGCGGCTGGGCAAGCACTCTGTGCTCCATTTGGGCACTCGGCGGTCTGCAGCTGCTGGCTATCGGAATCATCGGAGAGTATATCGGCAAGATATATATGGAAACAAAACGCCGTCCGCGTTTTATTGTCGAAACATTCCTCGAGGACTGATCCTAAGAGCAACAAATTTTATGCTGACACACATTCCGTTGTGTCAGCATTTTTCATGTTTTTTGCAAAAGCAGTTGTATCACGGCGAAAATTGTGGTATGATTACAGTAATCATAAAAAACATAAGTGAAAAACAGTGTAAGGAGAATTCTTATGAATTTATCAAAACTGGAACGGCGCAACAGCTCAATGGATCTGATCCGTGTTGTTGCGGTATTCACGGTGCTGTCGGTACACTTTTTCCTTCACAACGGCTTTTACAATGAGCCTGTTGAGGGAATGTCCCCTATCGGCGGACTTATCGACTATTTCACCACTCATAACGCCGCGTCGCTGCACGGCCCGATCATGTTTGTCATGGTTACCATGCGAACGTTGTTTTCGATCTGCGTACCGCTGTTTTTGATTTTGACAGGCTATCTGATGAGTCATAAGCAGCTGAGCAGAGGGTATTACAAGGGTATAAGAAAAACCCTTATCATCTATGCCATTGCTTCCGTGCTTTGCATGGTGTTCAAAGCGATACATGAAAACCCCGGTGCAAAAACAGCGTTCTACAACTTTGACTTCAGCGCGATGTTCAGCGCTATCGAACGAACCAATCAATACAGGCCTCAGGACTTTTTGCTGAATCTTTTTGACTTCTCCGGCGCTAACTACTCGTGGTATGTCGAGATGTATATCGGTCTGTTCCTGATCGCACCTTTCCTTAATTTGGCATATCATAAGCTCGGCACCAAACGCCGCAAGCAGGTTTTGGTAGCGACTTTCGTCTTTATCACGGCGCTGCCTACGCTGTTTAACATCTTCTATTTTGAATCCGCCGATTGGTGGCTGACTCCGACTCTCAGCGACAATTTTAAAAAGCTTTTGCCTGCATACTGGCTTTCCGTATACCCGATAACCTTCTACTTTACGGGCTGCTATATCCGTGAATACGGCATCAAGCTCAGGACACGTTCAATGATCGCAGTGCTCGCGGTTTCGCTGCTGCTGTTTTCCGCGTTCAACTGGTTTAGAAGCTACGGAAAAGGCTTTGATTCGGGAATGTGGGTCTACTGGTACGGATTTGAGCCTTATGTACTGTCTACACTTGTCTTTACCCTGCTGAGCCGCGTGAAAGCCAACAACTGGCACCCGGCAGTGCGGTTTTCTTTGTGGCAGCTGTCCGATCTGGCGCTCGGAATATATTTGATGTCGTTTGTTTTCGACAAGCTGATTTACGAAGAGCTGACAGCGAATGTCCCGGTTATGGTTGACCGTCTCCCCTATTACTTCGTCACCGTACCGCTGTCCTTCATTTTCGCTGCCATTACTTCATGGCTCATGAACAGACTGGAAACGCTGATTATTTTTCTTTTTGAGAAAATTAAAGAAATCGTCAAGCAGCAAAAGGCTCGCTCCAACGGTCGTATTTGGCAGGACTATCTGTTTTTTGCTCTGCTGTTAGGCGGCTTTGTATTCTCGCTTTGGAAAACCCAATACGGTTTCGGCGGCTCCGACGAAGCATTCTATTTGACTATCCCTCACCGACTGCTCAAGGGTGACGCGCTGTTTGTTGACGAATGGCATCTTTCACAGCTTTCGGGCGTTTTACAGCTGCCGTTCGTTTGGGCGTACACCACTTTTACTGGCTCAACCGAAGGTATTATTCTTGCGGCAAGAGTGTTCTATGTATTTGTTCACACAGCCGCCGCGTTTTTGATTTACTGGAAGATCAGAAAATACGGATTAGTCAGCGTTTTCGCATCCTTCTTCTACCTTATCTACACTCCCTACAACATTATGGCTCTCAGCTACGATTCCATGGGAGTTGAGCTTGTCACTCTGGGAGGAGTCCTGCTGGCAACAGCGAATTATGATAAGAAATTACAGCTGATTTTCAGCGGCTTGTGTCTTGCCGGCGCAGTGCTTTGCAATCCGTATCTGGCAGTGATTTATTTGCTGTTCGCGATCGGCATGGTCGCGCATATCCTGTTAAAGAAAAAGAACATCAACTGCGCAATCACAACAAAAATGTTTGCGCCTAAAACCTTCCTCTTCTTCTCGATAGGCGTTTTTGCAGCTGCAGCAGTGTTCTTGATTTTTGTTCTTACAAGAGCAGGAATAGCTGATATAATGCAAAACATTCCCTATATGCTCGAAGACCCGGAGCACCCCTCGATCCCGATGATGACGAAGATCGGCAATTACTTTAAAGCGCTGTTCAATTTGCATGAGCACTTCCGTTACGGTCTGCTTGCCTACGCGGTCATGCTTGTTGTAATGATATTTGACAAAAAAAGAAGGCTGCACCGCTCGGTGTACCTTATCACGACCACAGGCGTAGTTATCTTTACACAGCTCCTGCTGCTACCCAAGCTCGGCGAAAGCTCATATAACGCAATCATGCTTCCCATGCTGTTTATCGGCATCACCTCGTATATCCTTTGCAGGAAGAAACCGATGACGTTCTTTGCAGGATTGTTTATCCCGGGCATTATCTATTCATTCTGTATTCACTGCACGTCTAACCAGTCGATCTATGTTATCGCCATGGCAATGACCGCCGCCAATATAGCGAGTTACGTTTTCCTTGCGAGACTTATCAAAGAAATGCGCGAAACTCCCGACAACATCACCTATGCGGTTTGGATCAAGCGCTTTAGCTTCTGCTTTGCAGCGCTTATGCTTACCTTACAGGGAACGTTTGAAATCGGCTCCAAGGCGCGTCACGTGTTCTGGGAATCAGAGCCCTCTACCCTGACAGCGGAGATCGAACACGGAGCTGCTAAGGGCATTTTTACCAACGAAACACGCAAATCAACCTATGAGAACTACTACACCGACATGCAGTTATACAAGGATATGCGTCCGGGCAATATTCTGTTCATGACAGTGAACACCTGGCTGTATTTGGATACGGAGGATTTCGATTACGGCACCTACTCCGCATGGCTGTCAGGAGAAACTCCCTCAACGATAGAGCGTCTTAATACATTTTATCAGCTTAATCCAGACAAACAGCCCGAGTATGTTTATGTTCCCTATGACTCAGAGTGGAATATTGATTCTCTGAAAGCACTTGCTACTCAAAACGGATATTCTATTCAAACCGCCCAGTTCGGCTTGAGGTTTGAAAAAGCGATTGCAAAATAAAAATCACAGAAAAACGGCGAAAAGTATGATGTAGATATTGTATTTTTCGCCGTTTTATGATATATTAGTACTTGGATAGGTGTTTATACTACAATTTTCTACTATTAATTAATGAGGTGAAACGAATGGATACAATGAAGCTTTACAAAGACTGGTGCGAAAAAGCTGTTGACGACGCGGATTTAGTCAGTGAGCTTGCGGCGATTCAGGAGGATCAAAAGGAGATTTACGAACGCTTCTACACTGCGCTGAAATTCGGCACGGCAGGACTCAGAGGCATTATCGGAGCAGGTACCAACCGCATGAACATCTATGTTGTGCGTCAGGCTACCCAGGGTCTGGCAAACTACGTGCTGAAAAAATACGGCAAGGGCGCAGTGGCTATTTCACACGACAGCCGCATCAAAGCCGATTTATTTATGATTGAGGCAGCAAAAGTCTTGGCGGCAAACGGAATAAAGGCATATATAACTTCCGAGCTGCAGCCGACTCCCGTTTTGTCCTATCTGGTACGCTATTTCCATTGCCAGGCAGGTATTATGGTTACGGCAAGCCACAATGAAGCAAAGTATAACGGCTACAAGGCATACGGCGAGGACGGTTGTCAGATGACCGACAACGCCGCAAACGCCGTATATGACGAGATCACTTCTCTTGATATATTTGACGATGTAAAGACCATGGACTTTGACGAAGCGGTCAAAGCAGGTCTGATCGAATACGTTGATGACAGCGTTTATGACAGCTATCTTGAAAAGGTGCTTGAACAGCAGGTAAACCCCGGTATTTGCAAAGAAACCAACTTAAAGGTAGTATACACACCCCTCAACGGCTGCGGAAACAAGCTCGTCAGAAAGGTGCTTGAAAAAATCGGCGTAACCGAAACCGTGATAGTCAAGGAGCAGGAGCTGCCCGACGGCAACTTCCCCACCTGTCCGTATCCCAATCCTGAAACACGCGAAGCATTGCAGCGCGGCTTGGATCTGTGCGAGACCGAGCAGCCCGATCTGCTGCTTGCCACCGATCCCGACTCCGACAGAGTGGGCATTGCCGTAAAGGATTACGACGGCAGCTACCGTTTGATAACGGGCAACGAAAACGGCGTGATGCTGACCAACTACATTCTTTCCTGCAAAAAGGAAAACGGCACTCTGCCCGAAAAGCCCGTGGTGGTTAAGACAATTGTCAGCACTCCGCTTATCGACAAGCTGTGCGACGACTACGGCTGCGAGCTGAAAAACGTTTTGACAGGCTTTAAATACATCGGCGAAGTGATTCTTAATTTAGAGAAGGATCACGAGGAAAACCGCTATATGTTCGGCTTTGAGGAAAGCTACGGTTATTTGGCAGGCACCTATGTGCGCGACAAGGACGCTGTTGTCGCTTCCATGCTGATTTGCGAAATGGCAGCGTATTACAAAAAACAGGATAAGGATACTCTTGCAAGCGTAATCGACGGACTGTATAAGAAATACGGTTACTATCTGAACAAAACCTTCTCGTTTAAATATGAAGGCGCTGAGGGTATGCAGAAAATGGCTGATATCATGAGCGGCATTCGCGGTAATCTGCCCGAGAGCATAGCCGGCTTCAAGGTTTTGAAGGTCAGCGACTACCAGCTTAAAACCGAAACCGACATGACAACAGGAGAAGAAACCAAGCTCACCCTCCCCACCTCCAACGTCATCGCGCTCCATCTTGAGGGCAACAATTGTGTGATCGTCCGTCCCAGCGGCACGGAGCCGAAAATCAAGCTCTACATCACCGCTGTTGAAGAAAGCAAAGAAAAAGCGACCGAAATATGCAACAAGCTTCTTGAATCTTCCGAGGAAGTTTTGGGACTGTAAATTTTCGGAATGATTTTTCGTTCTGTAAATCTATATAAATAATCTCCGACGGAGTTTTCAAAACGAAAGCTCCGTCGGTTTTTCTTTTTTAAAACAGCAGCCGGATGTTCTGTTTTTCTAACATGCACAGACTTTTGTAAGTTTGTCAGTATTACGATAACGATTCCGATGAACGAAGTTAGCAACCGATTTTGCGGACGACAAAAGAGGCGGCAAACGCTGCCGCCTCTTGAAATCCTTCAAAAAATTAACTGAACTTGGGACTCAACTCCGAAAATAGATTTTGTTTTGGATTGAAAAATGAGTATTACATTGGACTAATCTCCGTTCGTCAAAATACCAAGAAAAAGATTAAACATACATGGGACTAATCTCCTATCAATCGAAAAACAATTATCTTACTGAAATCCGTCGATATATATATCGAAAAAGTTATACTCTCATTGGACTATCCTCAGTGTTAAAATTCTTAGAAGACTTTTTAATATTAAATTGTAAGTAAGTCCGAAACCCGACCGCTTACTTGTAAGGCTGAGCCGATTATTGGGATAAGCGCTTCCTATATATCAACATCTATGAAAGTATGGAGGGCTATTCGACGGAAGCTGCCTATCATATGAATGCAAATCACGAAAAATAATAATTAATATGTTTTATAACATTGAAAATCTATGTTGCTTCAACTCAATAAGCTTAATCAGCGGTACCCGTAAACTCCGGGCGTGTTACATTGGGGGGTAATCTCCGCAGATAGTCTTTAATCTGTGGTCTGTAAGAAAACTTTACTTTCATATTAAAGACCTCCTTGTCATCTCTTTGATTTGTCTATATTATATATCATATTCTCAACAATGTCAATACTTTTTATAAAAATATTTATTTTTTTATTTTTCCAAATAGTATTGCGAAGCTATAAAAATTGTGGTATAATGTATATTGTGAGAGTGCAGAAAAAGCAGAGCCGAACGTTAAAACGGCTCTGCTTTTTTATTCAGAACAACAGAAAAAATTACATCATAATAAACGCCAAGACAGCGAAGCTCAGCGCCGTGATCCCCGCATAAAACAGATGGCGCCACCTTTCTTCAAACAGCAGTCCGATGAACTCTCTGACAAAAGCGTTGGGATAATAATAGAGCTTTGTTTTTGCCGAAAGACCCCGTGCCTTCAAGCCGTTTTTTTTGGCTAATATGTAACCGCGAAACACATGGTAGTTGGTGGTCGAAAAAGCGACGGCAGGCTCTTCCCCTTCATTCGTATTTTCATTGATTATCCTTTTGGAGTATTCCATATTCTGTCGGGTGTTTACGCTTTTATCTTCCTTTAGTATCCGTTCCTCGGGAACACCCAGCGTTAATAAACAGCGCTTCATGCTCTCAGCCTCCGAGATTATCTCATCACTCCCCCTGCCTCCTGAGGGTATAAAACAAGCGTGCTTGCCTGTTGCCTGAAACTGTGCCTGCTCATATTCAAAGGCTCGGTCGATTCTGCTGCGGAGTATCGGCGTGGGAGTTCCGTCACTGCGGATAGCGCAGCCTAAAATGATGATATAATCCATTGAATAAGGCACTTTGTAACGCGTCGCCATAACCGCGCAAACAATGGTCGAGAACAGCATACATTCCAAATAGCAAAACGCATATTGCAGCGCTGAGTCAATAGCGCTGTACACCTTGTACTCAAACGGATCGCTTAAAAAACGAGAGGAAGAAAACACAATAATAAAGGCAAAAGCTGCGATGATCGTAAAGCCAAATATCATTCCCAGCAGATTAACGGGATGAACTCCCTCGTGTCGGATCAGCCAAAGGTTACTTAGCGAAACAGCCACGGCTAAAATAAGCAGGATCGGAAATGTAATTATCGCAAACATTATCCCACCGTAAACAAGCAGACTGCACAATTCATTAAATGATGAAATACCAAAGCTTCTGTCATTTCCGCTGGTGATTGCCCAATATAGGATCAAATTCAACAGTATACCGATCGAATAGAGCCAAGCTCCGCCTAATGCGACCATAGAATATGAAAACTCACCCTTGGTTTGTTTTTCAATAAAAGACCTGCCGAAAAAGACCGCTACCAAAAAAATCGACAGTAATAAAGACGGAAACAAAACAAAATATCCGTTGAATTCATGAGCTGTAGAATTGAAAACAAAACCGCCGGGCAAGACCAAAACACGAAAGTCACGTTTCAAATTTACCTTTCCGTCTTGATTTTGATAAATGCTGACGGTGGTTTCGCCGGAGCTGCGGCCTTCAAAAGTAAAGTTAGGCAAATCAAATGAACCGTAAGGTTTCGTATTTTTAACAGATTTTAAGGCTACAATGTCGGGATTATCTATTTTTACGGAATAATCGGAAACAGAGCTAAAAAATTCACCCGGGTAAAGCCTTTCGGTATAAACCTGTGAGTTAAAATAAACAGCAACTGCCGAAACTGCAAAAATCACCGCCAAAATTATGATCAGAACAAAATATCGTTTTTTAAATTCACGTTCTTGCTTTTTCATAAGTATTCACCAACCGCAAAAGAATATGATTATTATACATTATTTTCCGAAAAAACACAAGAAAAAAGAGAGCTGTAACAGCTCTCTGAATTCTTAAAGCAAAACCGCATAAATAAGGTGTGCGGTGCGTCTTAAATTGTGCGGTGTTGCCTTAAGGATACTCTTCATTTTTCCCTGCCGAGAAGGTAGTCTACGGAAACCTCAAGAATATCAGCCAGTGCAACCAGCTCTACGTCGGTGACAAAGCGAATCTGTCCCTCCAGCTTTGAAAGCCCCGACGCGTTCATATCTACGCCGTTAACCTGAAGCTGGGCAAGCAGTTCTTTTTGTTTCATACCTTTTTGCTTTCTGACCAACTCAACACGGTTGCCCACCAAATTTCTGTCTCCCAATTCCTGTTTGCGTAATCTCATTTTTATTCTCTCCAATTAGTTTTAATTCCTTTTTGAAATTCTTAATAAATATTCTTCAAAAATATTCCTTTAAAATATTCTTCAAAAATATTCTTAAAAATCATTATGTGACTATTATAATACGTTTTAAGAAAAAAAGCAAGACATTTTTGTAAGAAAATTTAAAAAAATGAAATTTTTTCACGAAATTTATTACAAACAGAAATTTGTTCGTTGTTTTATATAGTTTTATTAATTCAATAAATGAGTTGATAGGCTATTATTTACAATAGCCATGTTGTTGTGGAGAGTTGTTAACTCTGTTGAAAACCGTTTTTTCAAATGTTAATAGTTGTCAAACATGTTGATATGTCATTTTTTGCAGATTTAGCGGTAAAAATATTACAAAATAATTACACGCGCATGATACAAAAAAGGACGCCGCTGCGGACGTCCCTTATAAATAATTATTCGGAAAAAGTGCCGTTTTCAATTTGCTCTATCATAGCAACGCGCTTGTCATGTCTGCCGCCTTCTTCGGGGGTATTCAGGAAAATATCGGTATACTTTACCGCTTCCTCCTCGCTTGTGACCCTTCCGCCCATACAAAGAATATTGGCGTGGTTGTGGCGGCGCGTCATTTCCGCGCCGAAGGCATTGCCCACTACCGCAGCGCGAATACCCTTGATCTTGTTCGCAGCCATGGATATGCCGATTCCTGTACCGCAGCACAGAATCCCCATCTCACATTCGCCTGAGGTGACCGCCTTGGCGACCTTGTAGGCGTATACGGGATAATCGACGCTGTCCTCGCTAAAGGTTCCGAATTCCTTATAGGCGATATTGCGTTCGTCCAGATATTTTTTTACGGCGCAAATCAAATTATATCCGCCGTGGTCACATCCTAAAGCTATCATTTTGTAACACCCATCCTTTTGTTTAATTCTCTTTGAGCCTGTGGTAACCTAAGATAGACAGGCATAAGTTGTTCATCTGTAAGCATTTTCCCTTCTCTAATGCGCTCAAACGCCGCAAGAGCCGTTGAAGAAGCTCTTTGGATACGAATATTGCATGGCGCCAAAACTACGTTAGGAAGCGAATCTCGCAGATAATCGTATGTGATTTCCGCACCGTCGCCGATCAGAATAAATCTTTCACCTTCACGGCGTGACAAATCGCTCTGCAAATCACCGAGCTCCAGAGCCCTGTCCTCACACAAGCGCTCAACCGTTCCGTTACAGACCCGAAACAAGGCGTTGTAAACCTGCGAGCGTCGGGCATCCATTACAGCGCAGACTACTCCGTCCGCACCGAGAGCATTATACGCCATGCTTTCCAGCGTGGATACCGAGATACAAGGCAAATCATGGGCAAATGCCAAGCCCTTTGCCGCCGCTACGCCGATCCTGACGCCGGTAAAGGAACCCGGACCTGCGTTGACTGCGATCGCGTCAAGCTCTTCAAGCGAGACCTGCGCGTTTTTGGCAAGCTGCTCTATCATGGGAATAAGCGTCTGACTGTGCGTCAGCGATGTATCAATAAAAAACTCGCCTATGATTTTATCCTCTTGTGCAAGGCACGCCGACGCCGCCTTTGCAGAGGTATCAATTGCCAGTATAGTCACCGAATATCAAGACCTTCCGTTTCAATGATTCTTTGCTGTTCGTTTTCTCCGGGAGATATCGTAATTCTGACGCAATCCTCCGGAAGCGCGCCTTCGATATTCTCGCTCCACTCAATTACCAGTACACCATTGTCAAGATAATCGAAAAAGCCCGTGGAGTACAGATCCTCCCAAGTTGTAACACGGTACATATCAAAGTGATATACATTGAATTTGCCGCGGTACTCATTGACGAGGGAGAACGTGGGACTGGACACGCCGTCTGAGATCCCGAGACCTTTTGCGAGTCCGCGCGTAAATGCGGTTTTTCCCATTCCGAGTCCGCCGAACAGAGCTATGACCTCTGTGCCCTTTAGCGCGGCTGCAACTCTCTCCCCTATTTTCTCGGTTTCCTCAGGGCTGTAGGATATCAGCTTTGTCATCAGAACAGCCCCGTGATATTGCCTTCGGCATTTACATCAATATTGTGCGCGGCAGGAGCCTTGGGCAGTCCCGGCATCGTCATGATATCGCCCGTATATACGACCACAAAGCCTGCGCCGTTTGAAAGTGAAACATTCTTTACCGTGATGTTAAAATCCTTTGGCGCGCCTAAAAGTGTGGGATCGTCGGACAGTGAATACTGTGTTTTCGCTATACAAACGGGAAGCTTGTCGCCGCCCAGCGCAGTTACTTCCGCTATGGCTTTTTCCGCTGCGGCAGTATAGTTTACACCGGAAGCTCCGTAGATATTCCCGGCGATTTTTTCTATTTTTTCTTTTACGGTCAAATCAAGGCTGTAGATCGGAGCGAAGTCGGAGGGCTTTTCGCAGGCTTCAACTACCTTTTTCGCAAGCTCGGTGCCTCCGTCGCCACCCTTGCCAAACACTTCGGAGAGAGCGAAATCCGCGCCGTTTGCCTTGCAGTAATCTTCAATAAACTGCAGCTCCGCGTCGGTATCTGCGCCGAAGCGGTTGATAGCGACCACTACAGGAACATTGTACTTACGCATGTTAGCAATATGTACTCCAAGATTTGCGATACCTTTTTTCAGTGCTTCGAGGTTTTCTTCGCCGACCTCGGTTTTCGGAACTCCGCCGTTGTACTTTAACGCGCGGCAGGTTGCCACCAAAACAATAGCGTTCGGCTTTAAGCCTGCATAGCGGCACTTGATGTCCAAAAACTTCTCCGCGCCCAAATCCGAACCGAAGCCTGCCTCGGTGATGCAGTAATCTCCCAGCTTCAAAGCAAGCTTGGTTGCGCGAACGCTGTTGCAGCCGTGCGCGATATTTGCAAAGGGTCCTCCGTGCATAACAGCCGGAGTACCTTCGAGAGTCTGCACCAGATTAGGCTTTATAGCGTCCTTTAGCAGAGCGGTCATCGCGCCGTCCGCCTGCAAATCACGGGCGTAAACGGGCTCGCCGCCATAGGTATAAGCAACAAGAATATTGCCGAGGCGACGCTTTAGATCTTCTGTATCTGACGCAAGACAAAGGATCGCCATAACTTCGGAGGCTACGGTGATTATGAAATGATCCTCACGCGGCACTCCGTTGACCTTGCCGCCGAGACCGATGATAATATTTCTCAATGCCCTGTCGTTCATATCAAGACAGCGCTTTATAAGGATCCTTCTTTGGTCGATGCCGAGCGTGTTGCCCTGCTGGATATGGTTGTCGAGCATGGCGCAGCACAGATTATTCGCCGAGGTAATGGCGTGCATATCTCCGGTGAAATGAAGGTTGATATCCTCCATAGGCAGTACCTGCGCGTATCCTCCGCCTGCAGCGCCGCCCTTGATTCCGAATACCGGACCGAGAGAGGGCTCGCGCAAAGCGATCACTGCTTTTTTGCCGATTTTAGCCATCGCCTGACCCAAGCCGGCTGTAGTAGTTGTTTTACCCTCACCCGCAGGTGTGGGATTAATGGCGGTAACAAGGATCAGTTTGCCGTCGGGTCTGTCTTTCAGACGCTCACTGAGCGCGTCGGACAGCTTCGCCTTATATTTTCCGTAAAACTCAAGTTCATCCTCGGAAACGCCGATCTGTGATGCGACGTCTTTTATAGGCAACAGCTTTGCCTGCTGCGCTATCTCAATATCTGTAAGCATTTAAAAACCTCCGTATACTGTGTTTTCCCATTAATGGATCCGATAGTTTTTTAGTAACGCTATTATTATAACAAATTATAATTATTTAATTATTCTCTATTGATATTATGAAAAGAATTTACTATAATAAATGTGAATAAACCTAAATGAGGCGTTATCTTGGGTAACAATTTAGTGACCGATTTTTTTAAAAAGACCGATAAGCTGCTTTGGCTGCTGACAGTTTCGGCGGTGATATACAGCTTTTTGCTGATCTCCAGTATGCAGCGGTCGGGCGATTACAATTATCTGCGGCCGCAGATCGCCGCTGTGGTACTGGGTGCTGCCGCCGCGCTGCTTATAGCCAACGCCGATTACCGCTTTTTGCTGAAAAAATGGTATATCGCTGCATTGATAGGAATAACACTGGCGGTGCTGGTGTTTTTCTTCGGAATAAATGTCAGCGGTACAGACGACACAGCGTGGCTCATGCTGCCCGGAGGCTTCACGATACAGCCGTCCGAATTTATAAAAATCTGCTTTATTATCACGTTTACAAAGCATTTATCCTTTCTCAATGAAAAGAAGCTTATCCAAAGCCCGTTGGGAGTTGCTACGCTGACGATACACGCGCTGATCCCTATGGTAATGATACACTTTCAGGGCGACGACGGGACAGTGCTGATCTTCGGACTGATATTTCTTTTTATGTCATATATCGCAGGAGTTCAGCTGCGATATTTTGCCGCGTTGGGTATCATGCTGCTGGTGGGTATCCCGGTTATTTGGAGCTTTGTTCTAAACGACGAGCACCGAAACCGTTTTTTGGCGCTGTTTGACTTAGACGGCAACGCGACGACCAATTACGGCTGGCAGCAGTTCCAAGGGAAGATCAGCATGGCAGGCGGCGGCTTGACTGGCAGCGGTCTGTATGAAGGGTCGCGTGTGGAATACGGTATCGTACCTGAACAGGAAAATGATTTTATCTTTACCGTTGCCGGCGAGGAGTTAGGCTTTATCGGTTGTATGATACTGATGGCTATTCTGTTCGGTATCATTATCCGCGTTATCATTGACGCGCGAAAAGCAAATGAAAACGACGGGCGCTTCCTGTGTACGGGAGTGTTCGCGACCATAGCTTCCCAGACGATAATCAATCTTGGAATGGTGCTGGGCTTCCTTCCCGTTATCGGAATAACCCTGCCGCTGTTCAGCGCAGGAGGAACCTCGGCGCTGAGCACGCTGATATGTATAGGCTTGGTTCAAAGCGTGTGCAACCACAACGAGGACGATATGGACACCGCAAGGATCAACCGCAAAAACCGAAGCAGAACGAGAATCAGATTATAATAGAAGAAACCTCTAAAAAAGCTGCCACGCATGAAGCATGGCAGCTTTTTAATCAAATATTATTCCGATATTTTATGACGATAGTAGCCAAACAGGCAAACAGCAGTAAGCAATGTCAGCAGCATAACGGAGAGCCATGAATCACCTGTTTGAACAGCGCCGTTGCCAACGCCGCCGCTCTTTCCTGCGTTTACGCCGCTGTAGCCGCCTGACTTGCCGCTGTCAGATGAAGCCGGGCTGTCTCTATTGACGCGGATTTACCCGGAGCGGTTGTCGTTTGAATATATGAGAATATTGTTAAAAAATTTTATATTTTTTCACATTTTTGTAAAACAAAAGCCGCCATACAAACGTATGACAGCTTTCTAAATTTCTTTATCGGAATTTTATTTTGATTCAACTACTACGCTTGCCAAATGGGAACCGTACGCCCAGCAGGTGTCGTTATCACCTAAATCAAAGGAAACGGGCAGCTCCTGCGCTGCGGCGTTTCCGCCTGAGTCGGAAGCGTCGATCTTTGCAGTGATTTTTGAAGCGGAAAGCTTATCCAGATCCGCTTTCGGTCCGTAGAAGGTGACCTTTAGGTTATTGGTAGTGACATTGGCTTTAAAATTCTTGGCAAGGTTTTCGACTTTAAACTTGTCGATCGTCAGCGTCTTGGAAGAAAAGCCGCTAAGATCCAAATTGACTTTGATAACCGAAGTCGTATCGATCAGCTTGTATCCGTCGGGAACAGTAAGGTTAAGAGAGTCTATATTGTACTTTTGATTTTTCAGTGTCGAAAAGTCGATCGCGTCAAGCTTGACCTTAAAGAGTCGGTCAAGATCCTCCTCCGAACCGGCGATACTTACCTTTTCGGGATCGATCGCAAGAATACTGTCGTCGATCTTGAGCGCGGGCGGCTTATTCAAAAACTCCGCCTCTACCGGAACGGTTTTTTGAGGAGTGATTTTTACCGTACCCTTAACGGTTTCCGCTGAAAGCGTAAGATAGGTTTTAGGCAAGACCTGATTGTTTTCATCATACAGCACTATATCGGCAGTGAAATCTTTGGAAGCATCCAGGTTCTCCATATCACCTGTTACCGCGCCTACCTTGCTGATCGCTCGAATGGACTCACCCGGTCCGGTCACGGTGATCGTATCATTGTTGTAGGTTACGGAAGCATACAAGCCGTCTTTGGCTCCGTACTTGAATTTTGATACGATTTTGAAGTCCTTTTTTGACTCCGTATCAACCATTACCTCGATTTTTGAGGGAGAACAGTTGGTTATCTGAAAATTATTGATTGATGATTTTTTATCGGCTGAGACCGCGAGCTCATATTTTCCGCGGTTATCAACGGTGCTGGCATTCGCGGTGACGATAAAATCATCTTCGGCAATGGAGCCGAGCAGCTTGCGGTTGCCTGTTACCGTGACAGAAGCGTAGGCGGTATCGTTATCCGAAAAATACGTGTTGTACCCTCCGCTTTTCATTTCATCGGACAAGTCGATCTGGATAGGAACTTTTGAAACAGTAACGACCGTGTCATTGCTGGAGCCGGTGCTCATGTATACCCAGATAGCCAGAGAAATCAACACCGCAAGGAAAAACAAAACCTGATTATTTCCGAGGATCCTTTGTGAGAGAGAGCGTTTTTTCACTGTTTGTCCCTCCCTCTTCGGAATTTTCGGGTCTTCTCTTCTTCGTCGGTTTCGTCAAGAAGCAGCTGATTGAGCTTTTTTATCAGCTTTTCGCGTTTTAGATTGCGAATCAAAGACCCTCCGATAGCAAGGGAAACAACTCCTGTTTCCTCGCTGACGATCAGAACAACGGCGTCGCTGATCTCACTGATACCGAGCGCCGCTCTGTGTCGTGTTCCGAGGTTTATATCGACATTTGGGTTGTCGGTAAGCGGTAGAATACAGCCTGCGGCGTGGAGCTTACCGCCGCGTATTATGCTCGCTCCGTCATGAAGCGGAGCTTTATTATAGAAAATATTGCCGAACAGCGCCACGGAAGTATCGGCGTTGATAACCGTGCCTGTTGCAGCGATATCGGAAAGCATGGTCTGGCGCTCAAACACGATCAGTGCGCCTGTGCGTGAGCGTGAGAAAATAACCGAGGTGTCAGCCGCGTCAACGATGGATTTTTTTACTGCCAACGTCAAGTCGTCGTTTTGCCTCGGCTTGGTAATAGCTGAGACCGCTCTTCTCCATGTGTTATTTCGTCCCATCTGTTCAAGCGCCTTGCGGATCTCAGGCTGAAAGATTATTGCTATGATAATAACCGACGCCTCGAAAAATACCCTCAGCAGAGACGACAGCATTACCAATTCAAATACCGACGAAATAAAATAAATAAGCAGAAGCAGCAGGATCCCTTTGAGAAGCTGGATCGCGCGGGTTTCCCTGATCAGGCGGAACAATCCGAAGATTATCAAAGCAATGGCAATAATATCAATAACATCGCGCACCTGAATGGTTTTTAGAATCGAAAAAAGATTCTGGAATACTTCCACGTCCTCAGCTCCTTTCTTTTTTGCATAGCTTTCTTTTTTATTTTACCACAAAACACTTTCCAATTGCAACCTATTTTCTTGCCTTTTTAGAAATTTTATTGATCGCGCTCAAACAGGCTTGGATCTGAGAGTGATTCGTAAACGCGGAAGCCACTACGCGAACCGTTCCGTTTTCCTCGGTACCGTAGTGCTCATGCGCCAACGGAGCGCAGTGAAGACCCGCGCGAACGGCGATATCATAATTCTCACTGAGCAGGGCGGCGACCTCCTCGCTGTCCCGATTTTTGAGATTGAATGACAGAACGGGAACGTGACTGTCCGCTTTAGGCGGCTCTGTGTACAACACTACTTCGCTGATATCGGCAAGCCCCTCATAAAGGAGGCTTATCAGGCGAAGCTCACGCGCGCGGAGGTTTTCCGCTCCGTTTTGCCGCACAAAACGTATACCCTCGCTCAGACCTGCTATGCCGGGCAGATTCGGAGTACCGCTTTCGTAGCGATCCGGGAGAATAGAGGGCTGACGGCGATCTGAGGACAGGCTGCCCGTGCCCCCCTGAATAAGACTTTCGGGAATACGGTCGCTGTTGATAAGCAGCAGCCCTGTTCCCATAGGACCGTACAACCCTTTATGCCCGGGAGCGCAAAGGTAATCAATGCAGGAATTTTGCAGCGAAATCGGCACAATTCCTGCGCTTTGCGCAGCGTCTAAGCAAAAAGGGATATTGTAGATCCGACACAACGCCGCGATACGCTCGGCTGGAAGCTTAACGCCGAACACATTGGAAGCGTGTGTGCATACGACCAAAGCCGTGTTTTCCCGAAGCGCCGAGCGAAAGTTGGAAATGGTTTTTTCATCGTCGCCCTCAACGACCTCGGCGACCGTATAGCTTATACCCTCGTCCTTTAGGGCTTCAACGGGGCGCAGGACCGCGTTATGCTCCAGTGAGGAAATAACAACATGGTCTCCCTTTTTGAGCAGACCGTGGATAACGGTATTTAGCGCCGTTGTGCAGTTCTGTGTGAAAATAACATTTTCGGGCTTGTCAAGTCCAAAAAACTCCGCCGCCTGTTCACGACACCGAAAAAGGATTTCAGAGGCGCGAATCGACAGTCGGTGTCCGCTGCGTCCGGGATTCGCTCCGAACCGCATCAGCGTATTGCAGACCGCTCCGACGACCGCGCGCGGCTTGGGAAAGGTCGTAGCGCCGTTGTCAAGATAAATCAAGGAGAATCAGCGGCGGCTGTGCCCGCCGTCTGAACACCCGCGTTGTGAATGATATCAAGCGCCTCGTTTATATCTGTACGCACCTGAAGGCTGTAGCCGCAGGAACGGCGGCGCAGAGCGGCAGGCGTTCTGATAACACGCGAGAAGATACCCCGGCGGCGCAGAGCCTCTCTGCCCTTTAGCACGGCAGTCATGGAATAAAAAAGTATTAAATTTGGATTCATGGTTTCACCTTTTTCTTTATACTGGAGATTCCTTGTTAATATAATATGTAAAAATCCAAAAAGGTGAACCTGTCAAAAAAACAACAGGGCTCGGAAAAACCAAGCCCTTAAACGGATGATTATAATTCTAATTTAGAACTTTGAAGAAAGAAGATCGCCCATGTTATACATGCCTGCAGGCTGTGAAGCAAGAAACACGGCGGCGTTGACCGAACCGACGGCGAACACTTCCTTTGACTGCGCCTGATGCGTCAGTGTAACGACCTCGTCATGACCGGCAAAAATCACCTCGTGCTCGCCCACAATGGTACCGCCTCTGACCGCATGGATACCGATTTCATTCTTAGAGCGCTTTTTGCGGTAGGCGTGACGATCGTACACATACTGCGGTTCCTCGGGGAGCGCCTCTGAAATAGCGTCCGCAAGCATCAGCGCCGTACCGCTGGGCGCATCGACCTTTAGGTTATGATGCTTTTCAACTATTTCAATATCAAAGCCCTGTCCTAAAACCTTCGCCGCCTGCTTGGAAAGCTCAATAAGCAAATTGATCCCCAGCGACATGTTTCCGGAATAAAAAATCGCAACTTTCTTTGAAGCTTCCTTTATCTGCTCAATTTGCGCGGCGGAATAACCGGTGGTACAGATAACGCAGGGAACTCCGTTGTCGGTCGCGTAAGACAGCATATCGTCGAGGTTTGAAGGATGAGAAAAATCTATGATCACGTCAGGCTTGTCCTGCGCTTCCTTAAAGCTTTTTAATACCGGAAACTCATTTTTATTAGTACCGAACGCGTCAACACCAAACAAAATCTCCGCTCCGCTGTGCTCGCTGACTGCCTGCGACACAAAGCCGCCCATTTTTCCGTTACAGCCCAAAATCGCTGTCTTAATCATTTTTTTACTTCCCCCTTATAATGATGCAGGGAGTGACGCTCGTCGCTCCCTGTGAATGCTTTATATTTTGTTAAGAAGATCGTACTTCGCCATGCAATCTTTGAGATCGTGATAGCCTGCAACGCTCATAGGAACAAGCGGCAGTCTGCACTCCCCTACGTCAAAGCCGTAAAGGTTCATAGCGGTTTTGACGGGAATGGGATTGACGTCGCTGAACATAATATTCATCAGCTCCAAATAATGGAAGTGGAGCTTCTGCGCTTCCGCGAAGTTATTGTCAAGGCAAAGCTGAGTTATTTGGTGCATTTCGGAAGGACAAATATTGGCAAATACCGAAATAACGCCCAAAGCACCAAGCGACATGAAGGGAACGGTTTGATCGTCGTTGCCCGAATAGATTTCGAGGTCATCGCCGCAGAGCGAACGGATCAAAGCAACCTGAGAAATATTTCCGCTGGCTTCCTTAATAGCCTTGATATTGGGATGCTTGCTCAGCTCCTGACAGGTTTTCGGCTGAATATTACAGCCTGTGCGCGAGGGGACATTGTACAGTATAACGGGAACGTCAATGGAATCAGCGATAACGTTAAAGTGCTTAACAAGTCCTGCCTGAGATGTTTTGTTATAATAGGGTGTGACCGAAAGCACAGCGTCCACGCCGAACTTCTGCGCTTCCTTGGACAGCATTACTGCGGTGGAAGTGTCGTTGCTGCCTGTTCCTGCGATGACAGGGATCCTGCCGTCGATAGTCTTTGCGACGAACTCCAGTACCTCGCAATGCTCTTTTTCCGATAGCGTCGCTGCTTCACCTGTAGTTCCGCACGCAATGATAGCGTCGGTACCGTTTTCAACATGGAATGCAAGCAGCTGCCCGAGCACGTCGTAATTAACGGTCCCGTCCGAATTCATCGGTGTTATCAGCGCAACACCCGAACCCGTAAAAATGTGGTTAGCCATAATCTGCCTCCGTAATATCTTAATCCATATAGCCTTCGGCGCAGAGCAGCTCGGCGAGCAATACAGCGCCGCCTGCAGCGCCTCTTAATGTATTATGCGACATGCAAACGAATTTGTAGTCGTACTGAGTGTCTTCTCTGAGTCTGCCTACCGAAACCGCCATTCCGTTCTCAAGGTTACGCTCCGATTTGATCTGAGGACGGTCGGGCTCGGTGAAGTAATGCAGAAAATTCTTGGGTGCGCTGGGAAGCTCCAACTCCTGCGCTCTTCCCTTATAATTCTGCCAAATGTCGATGATCTCCTCTACAGAGGGCTTTTTCACGCCTTCCTTAAAGGACATAAACACAGCAGCGGTATGACCGTCGGACACGGGAACGCGGATGCACTGAGAAGTGATCGAGATATCGTCGGTCTTAACGATCTTATCGCCCTCGATTTTACCCCAGATCTTCAGCGGCTCCTGCTCGGATTTTTCTTCTTCTCCGCCGATGTAAGGGATAACGTTGTCGATCATCTCAGGCCATGTTTTAAATGTTTTACCTGCACCGGAAATCGCCTGATAGGTGCAGGCAAGCACCTTGTCAACGCCAAGCTCCTTGAGAGGATTCACAGCAGGCACGTAGCTTTGCAGCGAGCAGTTGGACTTAACAGCCACAAAACCTCTTTTTGTTCCGAGACGTTTCCTCTGAGCATCAATGATTTTTATATGATCGGCGTTGATTTCGGGGATAACCATCGGAACGTCGGGAGTAAAGCGGTGAGCAGAGTTATTGGATACAATGGGGCATTCCGCCTTTGCGTAACTCTCCTCAAGAGCCTTGATCTCATCTTTTTTCATATTGACGGCACAGAAACAAAAATCGACCTTGGAGGCAACCTCCTCCACGTTTTCCGCGTCAAGAACGATCATTTCTTTATACTTTTCGGGCAGCTCCTGTGCCATGTGCCATCTGCCCTCTACGCAGTCGGCGTATTTTTTTCCGGCGCTTCTTCCGCTGGCGGCTAAAGCCGTTACCTCAAACCAGGGATGATTTTCAAGCAGCAGCGCAAAACGCTGTCCGACCATTCCGGTCGCGCCGATTATACCTACCTTGTACGTTTTCATTGATAATTCCTCCGATTTCCCAAAAAATTTAAAAAAGGAGTTGCCATATTCGCTCAAATATTATATTATAGAAATAATGTGTTACTACGCAGCAACTTCTCTTAAGCAGTATTCTCATACCAATCTCAAATCAAACACGTTTCATAGCTAAATTACAGACTGATTTAAGTTGAGATTGATACAAGACACATCCACTTACTATATAATATATCATTTTACACGGATATTGTCAATTATTTCAGCTTTGCTTTTTTAGAAAAATTACTTTGACTGTGAGGAATCCCCATGAAAACAAGCGACTTTTATTATGACCTTCCCAAGGAACTGATAGCGCAAACGCCCGTGGAGCCGCGCGACAGTTCGCGGATGCTCGTGCTGAACCGCGCCGACGGTACTGTAAAACACAGGCATTTTTATGATATCATTGATTATCTGAATGAAGGTGATCTGATCGTCGCCAACGATTCCCGCGTTTTGCCTGCCAGGATCTACGGGGTAAAAAACGGAACAGGAGCGCGTGTAGAATTTCTGTTGCTGCGGCAAATCAGCGGCAACCGCTGGGAAACACTGTGCAAACCCGGCAGAAAAGCTCGTGAAGGCGCGTGCTTTTCTTTCGGAGACGGGATCCTGACAGCCACGGTTGCAGAGGTCAGGGACGACGGAAACAGAGTCGTGGACTTTGACTGTGATGAAAACTTTTTCGCCGCTTTGGACAAGATCGGCAAAATGCCTCTTCCTCCCTATATCACGGAAGAGCTGAAGGATCAGGAACGCTATCAGACGGTCTACAGTCACGAGTTAGGCTCCGCCGCAGCCCCGACTGCAGGACTTCACTTCACCGAAGAACTGATGGATAGAATCAAAGCAAAAGGCGTGAAGATCGCATATGTCACCCTGCATGTCGGCTTAGGGACCTTCAGACCCGTTAAGGTTGACGACGTTACCAAGCACAAAATGCACAGTGAGCACTATGAGATACCCGAAGAAACCGCGCGATTGATCAACGAGACCAAGAAAAACGGAGGACGTATCATCTCCATAGGGACTACCTCCTGCCGCACGCTTGAAAGCGTTGCGACTCAGTACGGCGAGATTAAGCCATGTGAGGGCTTCACCGATATTTTCATATATCCGGGCTACAAATTTAAAGTTCTCGACGGATTAGTTACCAACTTCCACCTTCCCGAAAGTACGCTGATCATGCTGGTTTCGGCTTTTGCAGGCTACGATAATGTTATGAACGCCTATAAAACCGCAGTCGAGGAACGTTACAGATTCTTTTCTTTCGGGGACGCCTGTTTCATTTATTAACCGAACGGAGGATTATTTTATGAGTGAAAGAGATTACGCTAAAAGTATTGTTGATATTATTCCCGAGGAACACCTAAGTCAATATGACTTTCAGATTTTATGCGCAATTTATAACTTATTTATGCGCATAACAGGTTGACAATCCTTGGTATCAGGTGTAAAATAGAAATATCAAGAATAAAGGAGTTGTTCTTATGGCTAAGGTCAGCACAAATATCAGCATAGACGCGGATATCAAAAAGCAGGCGCAGGAGTTGTTTGCAGAGCTCGGAATGGATTTGTCAACAGCTATCAATATTTTTATCAGACAAGCGCTCAGACAGCATTCGATTCCGTTTGAAATCACTACCGAAGTGCCGAATAAAGATACATTGGATGCGGTGAACGAATACTACGAAATGTTAGAACACCCCGAAAAATATAAGCGGTACTCCTCCTTCAAAGAGGCTATGAGTGAGGTTCTTGAAGATGCTTGATATTGTTCTATCAAATGCTTTCAAAAAAGATTTAAAGCTTACTGCCAAACGCGGCTATAACCTTGATCTTCTCAACACCGTCATCGAAAAGTTAGCTAATCAGGAAACACTTGAGGAAAAATACAGAGACCACTCACTAACGGGTAATTACATCGGATTTCGGGAATGTCACATTCAACCCGATTGGTTGTTGATATATCGAATTAATAACAACGAACTGTTTCTTTTTCTTTCCCGAACCGGCACCCACAGTGACTTATTCTGAGCGGCGTTACATTTACGCCGCTTTTACTTCTGACAGGAGGAATTATGTATAAGATAATCAAACAGGAGGGCAGAGCGCGGCTCGGTGAGTTTGTTACTCCGCACGGCGCTATACAAACTCCCGCTTTCATGAATGTTGCCACCTGCGGAGCGATAAAAGGCGCGGTTTCTGCGCTCGATCTGAAAAACATCAAGTGTCAGGTGCAGCTGTGCAATACATATCATCTCCATCTTCGTCCGGGCGACGACAAGGTCAAAACGCTCGGCGGTCTCCACAGCTTTACGCGCTGGAACGGTCCAATCCTTACCGACAGCGGCGGATTCCAGGTTTTTTCCCTCGCAAAGCTGCGCGACATCAAAGAAGAAGGCGTGACCTTTCATTCTCATATTGACGGAAGAAAAATCTTTATGGGACCCGAGGAAAGCATGAGGATCCAGTCAAACCTCGGTTCAACAATAGCCATGGCTTTTGACGAGTGTGTGGAAAACCCGTCGCCGTATCAATATACCAAAGACAGCGTCGCGCGCACGACCCGATGGCTGAAACGCTGCGTAACGGAACTTGACCGCCTCAACAGTCTTGAAGATACACTTAATCCTAAACAGATGCTCTTCGGTATCAATCAGGGCGGAACTTACAGCGATCTGCGAATCAACCACATGAAGGAGATCGCCGAAATGGATCTTGACGGTTACGCTATCGGAGGTCTTGCGGTCGGCGAACCGACCGAGGTCATGTATGAGATAATTGAAAATGTGGAACCGTTTGCTCCAAAGGACAAAATCCGCTATTTGATGGGCGTCGGAACCCCTGTAAATATTCTGGAAGCTGTTTACCGGGGCATAGATCTGTTTGACTGCGTTATGCCCAGCCGCAACGCAAGGCACGGACAGCTTTTCACTTGGGACGGAGTGCGAAACCTCAACAACGCCAAATATGAGCTTGACCCCTCCCCCATTGACCCTCATTGCGACTGTCCGATTTGTCAAAACTATTCCCGGGCTTATATCCGACACCTGTTGAAAAGCGGAGAAATGCTGGGTATGCGTCTTGCGGTGCTGCACAACCTGTACTTTTATAACAACCTTATGGAGGTCATCAGGCATAAGCTTGAAGCCGGTTGCTTTGAGGATTTCTATGAAAAATACCGAAAAATACTCGGTGTGCGTATATAATCAAAAAAACACTTGCATTACCGCACCAAAACTGTTATAATCATAATAATTGTTTGAAAGGAATGACGGAAAAATGTTCAATAATTTACCGATTTTGGCGCAGGCAGGCGCTAACAACGAACCGGGCGGATTTGGTATGTGGGGTATGATCCTCATTTACGGCGTTATCATCGCCGCAGTATATTTCTTCCTGCTCAGACCCAACTCCAAGAAGAAGAAGGAAGAAGCCGAGATGAGAAATTCGCTGGAGATCGGCGATGAGATCACCACTATCGGCGGTATCATGGGCAGAGTTGTTGCGATCAAGGATGAAGAGGACGCGCTGATCATCGAGACAGGCTCCGACAGAGTAAAGATGAAATTTAAAAAGTGGTGCATTTCCTCGGTTGACACTCAAAAAGAGACCTCTCAGACAGCTGCTCCCGAAAAGAAGAGCTTTTTCGGAAAGTTCATGAAGAATAAAGACGAGAACGCCGAATAAGAAACTCAACACATCAATAAAGTATGAATCACTATTCTCCTGAATATAATTTAGCAAGATTATATTCAGGGGGATTTTTTATGTCTGACAAAAAGAAACTCGCGAAAGCTGCAGCGGTGGGATGCATATGCGGAATACTCGGCAGCGCAGCGCTGACGGGAATATTCGCCGCAATAATACTGGGAACGGGCTTGCTCCCCAACGAACTTACCGACTGTATTATGGCAGGGATTTTAGGCGCCGGGGCTGTTATAGGGGGAATCATCGCTGCGAAAATCAACGGAGGCGCGGGGATCCCCGTCGGCGGTATCACAGGTCTGGCTATCTTCTTCGTTACGGCTGTTGCTTCTCTGTCACGCAGCGGAGCAGGCGTTACCTCTCTGACTGTCATCAAGCTGTGCGCATCGGCTATCGGAGGGATCGCAGGCGGAATACTCGGACTTAAAGAAAAAAGAATGTCTAAATATAAACGATTTTAACAATAAGGACTGAAAAAGCCTTTTTACGACAAAATAATAATTTAAAAATTTTGTGAAAACAGTGGAAAAAGCCGTTATAATGTGCTATAATAATATGACGTATGAAAAGAGAGATTTGAGAATCAGGATATTTTGTTGTGAGTAAAGGAGACGTTTAAATGGCAAGATTTAAATTACCCGAACCTTTAAAAGCGTGGAAGGTAGCGTCATCCTTGCCTGAGAAGAACGGCTATCCGCAGTATGCGATAACACGAAAGGAAGCTGACGGAAGCATAACTCAGGCGGTTTTGACGCATATAGCTTTTAATGACGACAAGTACAACAGCGACAACGTTCAGTTTGTCAATGAAGAAGCAGCGTTTATCAAAAACGTTATGCGATGCGGAGTGAGCAATTATATAGCTGCCGAGATCATGGACAGACCGCCGAAGCAGCGTATCGCTCTGTTTATCATTACAGAGCGCTTATCGACACTGTCCGAGAAGCTCAGTGAAAAAAGCTTTAGCGAAGATGAAATAATTGATTTTGGACTGCAGATGAGCGATTTGCTCGCAAAGCTTGAAAAAAATAACATTTTCCACGGAAATCTGAATCCGGATAATATCTGCGTAACTGACGACGGGCATTATAAGCTCAGCGGTTTCACTGATTTTGAGAGCAGCATCAAGGATCTGTCCTTCATTGCTCCCGAGATCGCCAACGATAAAACGCCCGACTATACGACCGATCTGTACTCTCTGGGTCTGATGATGTACGCCATGAGCAGCGGCGGCACTATTCCCTTTGAAGGCGAAAACGTAACACGTGAAAAAGCGATCGAAAAACGTTTTGCAGGCGAAAGCATCACAGCACCCAAATACGGTTCCGAAAAGCTTAAAAGCGTTATCGTCATAGCCTGTCAGCCGGACAACCGCAACCGCTGGAAAAACGCGGGCAATCTGAAAAACGCGCTTGCCTCTATCAATTCGGATGCAGAGCCGCAAAAGCAGGAAAAGGAAGAAATCATAGCTCCCAAGGGCACGGATTTTAACGGTAACGTGTTTGAAGAATCCGCGTTTACCGAAGAAAAGCCAAGCGAAACACCTGACGATCAAGCAGGCAATAACGATAAAGCGGCGAAAGCCGCAGCAGCAGCCATCGCAGGCGGCGCTGCCGCTGTAGCAGCAGGAGCTGCAAAAGACAAAAAACAGCAAGCGGACAAAAACCTTGATAAAATCAAGGACGCGATACAGCAGAAGAACGGCAAGAGCGCCGAGAGCAAAACACTGCCCGAGAGCGACGCCGCGACCGTGCAGGTTCCGATATCCGACATCAAAACAGCCAAACAGTCAGAGGACAAAAGCTCAGCAAAAACGGACAAGCCTGCACAGGGCAACGAGATAGACAACCGGGTTTTTGACGACTATCAGCTGCAAACCAAGGTGTTCAGTCTAAAGGACGCAGCAAAGGACAACAAGGATTACGGCGAGTTCTTTGAGGACGAGCCTGAGGTCGAAGCTGCTCCCGACCCCGAAGAAAAGGTCGATACGGAGTTCGGTCAGAACGGCTTTTATGAGGATAACTCCTTTTATGCCGAACAAAAAGAAGAAGAAAAACGCAACCGCAAGGGAATTATCGCCTTGATCATTTCTGTAGTCGCGGTCATAGCGCTTGCCTCGGTATTTTGCGTAATCGCATTTTCAAACGACTGGTTCAGCGACAAAGGAAAGCCTGCAGAACAGGTGGCGACTGTGCAGCCCTTTACGGAGAACACAACAGCTCCGCTCGTCACTACTGCTCCTGCAACGACGGTAGCTCCTACTACCCAACCGGCAGATGAGGTTTATCCTCCCAACGTACTGGGCGCCTACTATGACTATGCTAAGAGTGTTTTGGAGGAAGAAGGCTTCAAGGTCGTCAGAGGCGAGGATGCCGAGAGCCAATACTACGAGGAAGGCTTGGTAATGTCTATGGAGCCTACCTCGGAAGATCTTGTCAAGCCGGGCAGCACCATTACACTGTATGTTTCCTCAGGGTTGATCGACGACTCCGATAACGGTGAAGACGAATACATCGAAGACGACTACGACGAGTATGATGACGAGTACGACGGCGAATACGATTATGAATATGAGGATGAAGACGAGAACGCAGAAGATGAAGATAACGGCGACGAAGAAAACAACGACAATGACAATAACGACCGTCCCTCAAGACGCAATTAAAGCTGCGCCGCAAATTTGCGGTCTTGACAGCACTATGTAGCTTTAGCAGCCGGTCAATCACGATTCATTTCAAAACACTCCGGCGCAACAGGTCATTATCATTATACAGCTTAGGATCATTGCCATGAAGGATTTAATTCTCAAAATTGTAAAAAGCAAGCTGCTTCTTGCAGTCCTGCTTAACATGGTGTTTGCCGCAGCGGTGATAATATTCACCTCATTCTCCTACCTTGACAGCGGCGATTATAACAACTCCATGCTGATTTGCAAGAACCATTTTTATTACAACAGCAATATAAATTATATTCTCGCTGTGATCATCGGTACGGTTCAGTATTCGCTTTCCGATTTCAACTGTTTTGTACTGTTTATGACCTTGGCGTCCTACGCCGCCTTTGTATCCATCACCTTTGTATTCGCGGATAAATACAACACGCGCAAAGCGGTCATCTTTACAGCCGTTCTAAACATCATTTACGCGCTGAACCACTATTCACAGGTCAGCAGCAACAGCACTGCTGCGCTGCTCCTGCTGGGCGGCTTCATGCTTGTGCTGAACGCTATTTATCATAAGCGCTACAGTATTTCCTGCTGGATAGGAGTAACCGAGATCTTGTTCGGTTCTTTCTTAAACTTCAATTACTTCTTTGTAGCGCTTGGATTCGGCGTAGCGTTTTTCCTGGGCGATATGATCGCCAAAAAAAAATACCGCCTACAGTTTCAAAAATTCTTCTGGTATTCGCGTCCGTTTTTTCTGATGTTTCTCTTAATAACACTTCTGGTGCTGGGAATGGGCAGATTCTCGTATTCCGTCAACCACGCCACGGAGGAAGCGGAAAACTACTATAATTATTCCAACGCTGTCGCTTCTGTTGACGCACTGCCGTTTCCCGATTTCAAAACGCACGAAGAAGCGTTCAAAAAAGCGGGCATTGACACGGAAACAAAGTATGACGTTTTCAGACAGGGCTATTATGACCCTGCAAAGGGCATGGATACCGCCGCTATCGAAGCTGTCCATAAGATTCAGCTTGAGGACATCAAAAGCAAACCGGGATACTCTTTCAATGCCATGATGCGTGATTTTGTCAGTCATTTTCAAAATCCTGACACAACGTTCAGCGCAATGATCGTTTATGTGTGTTTGTCACTGATTTTTATAATTTATCACAAAAACCGTTTTTCCTTTTTCCCGCTGTTTTACTTTTTGGGAGGAGCGATCACCTGCATCGTACTGCGGCTGATTTTCTTCATAAACGACGCGGTACTGTACGGCGTGCTAATGTTTATGCTGACGCTGCTGATGGAATCCTTTAATTTTGAGCTTCAGCGCAGCGAAAAACCCTCCTCAAAATGGCGTATGAGCAACGGCTATTTGATCGCTTCAACACTTGCCGTTGTGCTCGCGGCAGTCGCTAACACCTTTGTGTTTTTCAGCAGCGCTCCCACGGTCAACTATAACAACATGCCCGAAAGCCTGATTTCCGACATCAACCGCAACCCCGACTGCTATTATGTCATAGACGCGGCGACTGAAAAGGAATTCGAGCAGTATACCGAAAATTATCTTCACCCCATGTGGGGCTTCCGCAGCGAATATCTGGAAAATCTGGACGGCTTCGGCTATTTTCACCATGACGAAACGCTGAGGCGGCGATATTTGCCCGAAAATATCTATGAGGCGATTTTGACCAACCGCAAAATTTATGTGATTGATAAAAATATTGTGTATAAAAAAGAAAACTACCTCACGGAAAACTACTGCGAAAAAACACAGTACGCTTTATATGAGCAGGTCAACGAATTTGAAAGCTACAAGATTTATGAAGTAAAATTGAAAGATTATTAGATAATAAATCAGGGACTGACCGACGTCAGTCCCTGAATTTATTGATAACGGTCAGCATATCCTGCGGTAAGGGCGCGGATACGCTGATCGTTTTTTGGGATAGAGGGTGTGTAAAAGACATCTCCGCGCAGTGCAGCGCCTGGCGGTTTATCAGATCGCGCTGTCCTCCGTATAAATCATCTCCGAGCAGCGGATGTCCGAGAGAAGCCATATGGCAGCGAATCTGATGGGTTTTGCCTGTCTCCAGCCACAGACGAAGAAACGAGCAGTCTTTATTGGAAAAGATAACCTCATAATGCGTAACTGCAGGCGTGCCCTCCGAAAGCACATGACGGACGATTTTGGAGTCCTCATGCAATCCGATCGGCGCTTTGATAACGCCTCCTTCCGTAACAGCTCCGTGAACCAGCGCATAATAAACCTTGCTCACATTGTGTTTCAAAAGATTGGCGGTGTAAAGATCCTTTGCAACCAGCACTGTTCCTGAGGTGTCGCGGTCAAGCCGATTGAGCGCTCGGAAAACATACTCTCTCCCCTGTTCTGCGCAGTGAGCAGCCACACGGTTGGCGAGGGTATCGGTTTGATGCTGCTTAACGGGATGCACAGGCATGAACGTCGGCTTGTTCAGTATCAGCAGAGCATCATCCTCATAAAGAATATCGAGTTCACCACTGACCGGCTCTATCTGCATTTTCTCGCGCGGAAGGTTGATAACGATTATCGCGCCTGCTTCAACAGGGTCTATACTGCGCAAAATTTTTCCGTTCATCAAAATACCGTTTTTTTCACGCTTTAGCTGTGTTATCATTGCAGTAGATATTCCGCAGTGTCCCTTGAGGTACCACTTCGCCTTCATTCCGCCACAGTCCTGCGGAACAGTGAAAACCAACTGCTCAGCCATTAAACGCCCTCCATATCAAAAACACAGCCGCAGCCTGTGCAAGCATCATTGCAGGGAGCCCGAGCATGAATTTAACACGACGCGTTTTGTGACGGATCAGCAGCATGGTGAGAAACATGGCAGCACTTCCGCCCAATGCGCCAACCAAAAGCAGCCTGCTCTCTCTTATTCTCCAACGATGCCTGACAGCTCTTCGCTTATCAGAAACCGTTATTATCACCGCAATCAAACTGATCGCGGCAAGATAGATCAATAAAATTTGCATATAAAAATCTCCGAGGTTGAATTTATGAAGTTGAAACAGATACTGCCCACAGCGATAACAGGCGTTTTGTTATGCGCCACCTTTGCGGTATGCGCATTTTACGGTTATGACGTACAACCTGCAATGAACGCCACCGCCGACGAACCGCAGAAAAAAAGCGCTTCTTTTTCCGCAGCGGAAGCAGCAGAAAACATGAAAGGAGTGTGGGTGACAGCCTCCGATTTGAGTATGGCAAACGAACCGAAAAAAGACAAATCGGCATTTGAAGCAAAATTCAGCCGCATTTTAAAAGACTGCGCCTCATACGGGGCAAACGCCGTGATCGTACAGGTGCGCCCGTTTTGCGATTCTCTATATCCGTCGCACTATTTTCCGTATTCACATGTGCTTACCGGAGTTCAGGGAAAGGATCCCGGCTACGATCCGCTTGAAGTGATGTGCCGACTTTGCCGCAAGGAGCAAATGGCGATACACGCGTGGCTGAATCCGTACCGAGTCACCCTCAACGGTGTTCCCGAAGAATTTTCCGACGACAACCCGGCACTGAACGGGAGTGCGGTTACACTTCAAACAGACAGCACGCTGATACTCGATCCATCCGAAGAAAAAAACCGAAAGCTGATAGCGGACGGCGTTAAAGAAATACTGGAACGCTATCCGGTGGACGGTATCCAGTTTGACGACTACTTTTATCCCGAGGACATATCCGACGAGGACGAAGCGCAGTATGAACGGTACAGCGAACAAAACGGGAATAACTCGATGAGCCTGCTGCGTTGGCGAACCGCGAACGTAAATATGCTGATGGCAAAGGTATTTCAAACCGTACACAGCTGCAGCGACAAAGCGGTTTTCGGGATATCGCCGCAGGGTCATCTCGCTAATAACGAAAAACTATGCGCTGATGTTGTGAGCTGGTGCTCCGTTCAGGGATACGCTGATTATGTATGCCCTCAGCTGTATTTCAGCCCGGAAAACCCCGCGCTGAGCTTTGAGGACGCGCTGAACGACTGGACAGAGCTGAACCTTGCGCCTCACATCAAGCTGTATGCAGGACTTGCAGCGTACAAGGCAGGTACAGACGCGGACGAGGGTACATGGGAAGATCAAAACGACATTCTAAAAACAGAAGTTGATATTCTGAACAAGAATAAAAAAATCAGCGGCTGGATGCTGTTCAGCTACGCGGATCTAAATCGTGAGGACGCAAAAACGGAACTTGATAATCTGAGGAAGCCATAACGGATCAAGCCAATTCGCCGACACAGATTTCATCCTCGGCGGCAATCAGCCTGACGCGGCAGATCTGACCGCATAGAGAATTATCCTCACTGAACACGTGAACAGGTGTATAATTCTTTGTGTAGCCCTCAAGATAACCGCGGCGCAGGCGCTCAAAGAGCACTTCTTCAACGCGGCCAACCTGCGAACGCAGGAATTCTCGGCGTGATTCGTCGGTCAGCGCCGTCATGCGCGCGGCGCGTTCTTCTTTAACAGCAGGAGGAAGCTGCCCCGGCGCGTCTGCCGCTTTTGTACCCTTGCGCTGAGAGTACGGAAAAACATGAACTTTTGCAAATCCGACAGACTTTACAAAAGAAAGAGACTCCTGAAAATCCTCCTCGGTCTCCCCTGCAAAGCCAACCATCACGTCGGTCGTTAGGGCAGCGTTATCAAAATACCGGCGCAGACGTTCGGCAATAGCGAGGTACTCCTCGGATGTATAGTGACGGTTCATATCGCGAAGAGTTTTGTCACATCCGCTTTGCAGAGAAAGATGAAACTGCGGACAAAGCTTAGGCAATGCAGCCAGCCGACGCACGGTGTCCTCGTCCATGCGCTCGGGCTCAAGCGAGCCGAGCCGAACGCGCTCAATACCTTCCACGGCACAGGCAGCTTCCACCGCGTCGGCAAGGGTGATCCCCTCGTCCTGACCGTAAGCGGAAAGATTGATACCCACCAAAACGACCTCCTTGTAGCCGTTATGCGCAACTTGGATCAGCTCTTGTTTAAGCTCTTCAAGCGGTTTGGAGCGTACCCGTCCCCTTGCGTAAGGGATAATGCAGTATGAGCAAAAGCGGTTGCAGCCGTCCTCGATCTTTATAAACGCGCGGGTGTGCTCTCCAAAGGAGGTGACGCTTATTTTTTCATAGATAAACCCTTGATTTTGATGTGCGGCTATGTCCGAAAAAGGCGTCCTGTTTTCCAGAAAACGCTCAATGGAAGGAATCAGCTTGGCGCGTTCCTTGTTGCCGAGAATGATATCGCAGTCTGTCAGGCTTTTGCTCTCCTCGGGGAACGCCTGTGGCATACAGCCCGTCAGCACTATAACGGCGGCGGGATTATTGCGGCGTATACGGCGCAGAAGCTTGCGGTTTTTCGCGTCGCTTACCGAAGTTACGGTGCAGGTGTTGATAATAAATAAATCGGCAAAATCCTTGTTTTGCGACAAAGAATAGCCGTGCTTCAGCAAATCCTCACGCATTGCCTGAGACTCATATTGATTCACCTTACAGCCGAGCGTAACTATATTAAAATCCATTATGATGTTCTTCCTTTTTATTGAAAACGTTGAATTTGTTTTATTTTGTCATTTTTGATTGATAATTAATTGAATTAATGATATTATAGTACTGTTAAAAAATGATTTGGTTTTCCAATAGGTATCTTGGGGTGATATTTTTGTACAGTTTACCGATTTCAGCAGTCAATAAAAACGGACTTATCGAAATTTTTGAAACACTTTCGCACTTTCCGAATGTGATGATGATAAAAAGCGGCGACTACACAGTTGACGCGCATTCGCTGATAGGCGTTTTGACGCTGGATATCAACAAACCCATGGAACTGATACTCGAAGAAGAACCCGACTTTGACCTGAAAAGCGCTGTTTCAAAGTTCGTTCCTACAAAACAGGCTTCATAAATTCAGCTTATGAATTTTCTTACATATTACAGACCGGCTCACAAATCGGAGCCGGTCTTTTTTATGAGTTTTTATCTACCACATGAAAGGTTTTGAGATTGCCTGTCTTTTCGCTTCTCTTGTCAAGCTCGGCAAGCACGTCTTCAAGCGGTATGCCCTGCTGAACCATCATAACGGTGAGATGATAAATCAGATCCGCGATCTCATAGACCGTTTCACCGTTGTCGCCGTTTTTGGCGGCGATAATGGTTTCGCTGCATTCCTCCCCCACTTTTTTCAGGATCTTGTCAAGACCCTTGTCCAAAAGATAGCAGGTATAGGAGCCTTCCTTGGGATTATCCCTTCTGTTTTCTACGGTTGCGTATAAACCCGCAAGCACTTCTCTGTCGTTCATAAAATCCCTTCTCACTTTAGTTTTTTGAAAAAGCAGCTGTGGCTGCCCGTATGACATGCCGCGCCCGTCTGCTCAACGGTAATGAGCAGCGTGTCGTCGTCGCAGTCGGCGTAAATGTCTATCACCTTTTGAAAATGACCCGACGTCGCGCCCTTGTTCCACAGCTCTTTTCGGCTGCGCGACCAAAACCAGGTGTACCCCGTTTCAATGGTTTTTTGCATACTTTCGCGGTTCATGTAGGCGAGCATAAGCACCTCGCCCGTAGATTTTTCCTGTATCACGACCGGGATAAGCTCTGATTTGATAAAATATTGATCTAAATTCATAACAGTACCTATTTTTTTGCGGCTGCTTCGATCGCCTGTTTAAGATCGAGCGTACCGCTGTATATTGATTTTCCGCAGATAGCGCCGTAAACGTTTAATTCGGTCAGGTCGATAATATCCTTGAGCACAGCTACGCCGCCGCTGGCTATGATATTGCAGCCTACCTCATGCGTAAGGTCGCCAAGCTGCTTTAGATTCGGACCCGCCAGCGTTCCGTCCTGATCTATATCGGTGAATACGATGGTCTTTACGCCGACATCCTCTATGCGCTTTGCAAGCTCTATGTAGTTGATATCGGAATTATCAAGCCAGCCCTCCGCACGAACCATTCCGTCTTTTGCGTCAATGCCGACTGTTATACGGTCGCCGAAGCTTTTGACCGCGTCAACAACGAGCTGACGGTTTTTGACCGCCGCAGAACCTAAGATAACGCGGTTGATCCCGTGTGAAAGATAGTATTCGACCGCTTCCATGCTGCGGATACCGCCGCCAACCTCTACGGATAATCCCGAAGAGCCTGCGACGTCGGCTATCAACTCAGCGTTTACGAGCTTAGCGTCCTTGGCGCCGTCTAAATCTACCATATGCATCCACGTCGCGCCTGCCTGCGCAAACTGCTCAGCCGCCTTGTAGGGCGATTCGCAAACCTGATGCGCAGTGGAGTAGTCGCCCTTTACCAGACGAACGCAGTTGCCGTCCTTTATGTCGATTGCAGGTAAAATAATCATATCAGAGCACTCCTTTTGTTGACAGCGGTTTTCCGCTGTTGTTTTCCTTTACGGCAAGGCGCAGCGCATGTGCCGCCGCCTTGTAGAGCGCTTCGGTGATGTGGTGAGAATTGTCGCCGTAAAGAGCTTTCAGGTGAAGTGTTATCCCCGCGTTAAACGCCAGCGCCCGCATGAACTCAACTGTCATCGAGCAGTCATAGCCGCCGCAGCGCTCCTGCGGAAACTCGGCGTCAAAGACTAAAAACGGTCTTCCGCTCACATCAACCGAGGCAAATGCAAGAGCCTCGTCCATTGGCACATAGAATGAGCCGAAGCGGTCGATAGAGCTTTTATCTCCCAGTGCGCGTGCGAACGCTGTTCCCAGCACAATGCCGGTATCTTCAACGGTATGGTGCTCGTCAACGTTCAAATCACCCTTGACGGTCAGCTGAATGCCAAAGCCGCCGTGGGTGGCAAAGGAATTGAGCATATGGTCAAAAAAGCCGACACCGGTATCTATGCTTACCTCGCCGCCGTCAAGACAGAGAGTCAGAGAAATATCGGTTTCCTTTGTGGTTCTGTTCACCTGAGCCGTTCTCATGCTGTCACCTCGGAAAAATACTGTTTTATCGCTTCTGTCACCCGTGCGTTTTCGTCTTCGGTTCCTGCTGTGATACGCAGGTATTCTCCCATAAGCCGAACGACAATGGATCTGTCTCTGAGATAATCCCATATGTCCTGAGCCGCGTCGGTTTTAACAAACACAAAATTAGCCACAGTGGGATAAACCGTAAAATCAGGCTGCGTCCGGGCAACAGACGACAATTCATTATACAGCTTTTCGCGGTTATTTACAATAGTTATTATTCTTTTTTGCAAATATTCTTTGTTTTTATATAGGACTTCGCCGATTGCCTGAGAAATACTGTTCACATTGTACGGCGATTTTACCGAGCGTATCGCGCGTGTAATAACGGGATTTGCCACTGCAAAGCCCAGTCGCAGCGCTGCCGCGCCGACTGCCTTGGATGCGGTGCGAAAAATAATGAGGTTATCATATTTTTCCGTCTCTTCAAGCAGGCTTTGATCCCAGAAGTCCATGTAAGCCTCGTCTAATATCACGAGTGCATCGGTTCCGCTGACTAAACGACGCGCTTCCGCAGCGGTTATGCCTGCGCCTGTGGGATTGCAAGGGTTTGAAAACAGCAGCAGCTTGATGTTCTCGCTGTTGATTTTTTGAATCAGCGCGTCTACATCAATATCAAAGGAGTCATCCTTATAGAAGGTATCGCACTCAACCTCACAGATCGAGGAATAAAAACGGTACATGGAAAAATCCGGAGACACCACCAGCATCTTGTCTCCCTTTTCCAAAAAGGCTGATTCTATAAGGAAGATCAGTTCATCCGATCCGTTGCCTGCGGTAACAAGCGCAGGATCGATACTGTAAAATTCCGAAAAAGAATTAACAAGTTTTGTTGCCAACGGGTCGGGATAGCGGTTGTAAGCAACGGATCTCATCGCTTCTGCGATCTGCTCCTGTATCTGAAGCGGCAGATCAAAGGGACATTCGTTCGCGTCCAGCCGCACCTCATATTCTCCGCTGATGGGCTCATAAGGAACCAGTCCGCGGATTTTTTTATTTAATGTATAACTCATAGAAACCTCTCAGTCAAGGTCAAAGCGCACCTTGATGGAATTGGCGTGAGCTGTCAAGCCCTCGGTATCTGCAAAGCGGATAACATCTTCCGCGTCGGCTCTGAGCGCATCCTCGGTATAGTAAATAAAGCTTGATTTCTTAATAAAACTGTCAACGGAAAGCGGCGAAAAAAAGCGCGCTGTTCCGCTTGTTGGCAAGACGTGGTTGGGACCTGCAAAGTAGTCGCCGAGCGGTTCGGGGCTGTAGTTGCCGAGAAATACCGAACCGGCATTGTCCAGCTTGCCGACGTATTCCATGGGGTTTTCACAACAAACCTCAAGGTGCTCGGGGGCAAGCTCATTGGCAAAATCCACAGCCTGAGCCATATCGCTGCACACGATGATCGCGCCGAAGTTATCAAGCGAAGCCTCGATGATCTCTCTGCGGCTGAGCTTTTCCATTTGAAGCTGAAGCTCATTCTTTGTAAGCTCCGCTATCTCCTGAGAATCGGTGAGCAGAATCGAGGAAGCCAGCCTGTCATGCTCCGCCTGGCTCATCAGATCGGCTGCAAGGAACTTGGGATCGGCAGTCTTGTCTGCGACGATCAAAATCTCGCTGGGACCGGCGATCATGTCGATATCCACTGTGCCGTACAGCAGCTTCTTTGCGGTCGCGACAAAGATATTTCCCGGACCGACTATTTTATCTACCTTCGGTACTGTTTCTGTTCCGTATGCGAGAGCGGCAACCGCCTGAGCTCCGCCCATTAAAAACACGCGGTCAACTCCAGCGATTTTCGCGGCAGCTACAATATTCGGATTCGGTGTGCCGTCCTTTTGAGGAGGAGTGACCATGATAAGCTCCTCAACGCCTGCGATCTTGGCAGGAACAGCGTTCATAAGTACAGATGACGGATACGCCGCCGTACCTCCGGGAACGTAAAGACCTACTCGTTTCAAACCACGTACCCTCTGCCCCATTATAACGCCGTTCGCCTTGGTGGTGAGCCAGCTCTGCTGAAGCTGTCTTTGGTGAAAATCAGCGATATTTGCCGCTGCTTTTTTGACCGTCGCGATATAATCGGGGTCGCATTGCTTTATCAGAGCTTCGATCTCGTCTGCAGTGATCTCGGTTTTCTCAGGCGCTTTGCCGTCGAATTTGACAGTGTACTCCTCAACCGCCTTATCGCCGTTTTCGCGCACGTTGTCGATGATCTCCTGCACGGTCGGGATCACGTTTTTATCTGAATTCTGCGCTCTTTGCTTTAAAAGCGCAATAAAATCATATTCTTTTTTGCCGTCCGCTGTTACTGTAGTGATCATTGTGTCACAGCCTCCAGTTTCTTTTGTAATGCTTCTATTTCCTTTTTGCGGAGCTTTAAGCTCGCGGTGTTGGCGATCAGTCTGGCGGAAATGTCGGTTACCCACTCGATAACCTCCAAACCGTTCGCCTTTAGCGTAGAACCGGTTTCCACGATATCGACGATACCGTCGGAAAGACCTACAAGCGGAGCAAGCTCCACGGAGCCTTCTATTTTGATGATCCGAACGTCCATGTTTTTATCATCAAAAAACGCGCGGGTCACGTTTGGATATTTTGTAGCGATCGTCTTTGTGTTGTAGCCGCCGTAAAAATCGCTGCCTTTTTTTGTGGCAAGCGCAAAGCGGCATTTGCCAAAGCCTAAATCCAGAAGCTCATAGAATGAAGTTCCGTTTTCGAGGATAGTGTCCTTGCCCACCACGCCTAAGTCGCACACGCCGTGCTCGACATAGGTGATAACATCAGCCGCCTTAGCGAGAACCACCTCAAAATCATTATCTCCAACGGGCAGTATCAAACGTCTGCCCTTGTTTTTTACTTCGTCACAGTTGTAGCCGATTTTTTCAAAAAGCTCAACCGTTGTTTTTTCAAGTCTGCCTTTGGTCAAGGCAATGCGTATCGGTTTCATATGCCGCCCCCCTATACTTCGCGAACCTCGGCAATGCCGCGTTCGTCTGCAAACGCCTTTGTCGCTTCAAGGGTCGGCAGAACGCTGAACTGCGCCTTGACCCCGTCTTTGTTAAGCTCGTCAACCATTGCGATCGCACGCATCTCATTGCCGTCTTTTGCGAATACCAGCACGTCGGGATTGTCGGAATAGCTGATCGCACCTTCGCTCAGTATCTTCATTGTGACCGCATCGGTGTCGATCGCAAAACCTGCGGCGCCCATGGGTAAATCAAACTCGCCCAACAGCTCGTCGTATCGTCCGCCCGAAAGCACCGCATCGCCGATACCGCTGATATAACCCGAAAAGACTATTCCAGTGTAGTAATCGTTGCGCTGAACCAGTCCCAGATCAACGATAAGCTTTTCGCCGAGATCAAGCGGAAGCAGGCTTTTATACAGAGTATGTAAGTATTCAAGCGCTTCTACAGCCTTTGTACCCTTGCAAACGTCCAGCGCTTTTTCAAATACCTCTTCCCCTCCGAACAGAGACGGGAGACTTCTGATAGCGCTTACCGCCTTGCAGGGAGCAAGCTTGTCGAGCAGATTATTCAAAGCAGAGTAGTTTTTGCCCTCGATGGAAACGCGGATCTTTTCCTTATACGCTTCGTCGATCGACAGATTATCAGACAGAGCATCAAACACTCCGGCGTGACCCAATTCGATTCGGAAATCGGACGCAACAGCAGACACTGCGCTTACGGCGGTAGTGAGCACCTCTAAGTCAGCCCTTATTCCCTGAACTCCCAACAGCTCCACGCCCATTTGCATGTTCTCACTGGTTCTGCCCGTAAGCGTAGGATGACTGCGGTAAACCGCCTGCTTGTAGTACAGTCTGACCGGAAGCAGGCTGTTTTTCAGGCGTGTGGAAACCATGCGCGCGATCGGCAGGGTCGAATCAGGACGCAATACAAGCAGTCTTCCCTTATTATCGGTAGTTTTGTACATTGCCTCCTGCTCGATGCCGCTGCACGGAAGCGAAAAAACGTCGTAGAACTCAACGGCAGGCGTGATCACCTTTTTGAAGCCGCGCGTCGTAAACACAGCTTCGATTTTGCCGCAAACATCGTCCATAGCCGAACACTCGGCAAACAAAAAATCCTTTGTACCCTCAGGGGTGATTTTCGTAAACTTTTTCATAATACCTCTCAAATTACTTTAGCGTGCTAATATATTAACATAATAAATTGTTTCTGTCAAGGCGAAACCGCGCATTAGATACCGAAAAATTTAAGGCAATACCGCATAATTCAGGTGTGCGGATTGCGCAGTAGCTTTGCATGGATTATGTTACCCAAATCGAAGATTTGGACATAATCTCAAGATTTTTCGTTGGGCAAGCTGACGGAACAATATTCAAGCAAGCCGTGCGCCTTGAATTGTGCGGTGTTGCCTTAAGCGTCCGTGCGCGGTGGTTTTGACCTTTACTTTTTGTTTTCGCCGGTGATTTCGGCAAAACTCTTTTCAGAGTCTTTCTCCTGCGTGTTTTTCTCGTCTTCATCCTTTTCGGAATCATTGTCATTATGGTTGAAATGGATGAGTTTTTTGAGCATATTTCGCTGCTCCTGCTCCTTTTCCTCGCGGAGCTTCTTTTGCTCGGCGGCAATTTCCGCATATCTGAGCACCTGGAAATCAAGAGCCTCCTGACCGAGCTTTCCTTTTTCCTCCAAATTGTTGCGGACACGCTTGCCTACCAGCGTATAGATAACAGCGTAGATCGGCGTACCGAGAATGAATCCAATGATGTTAAACAGTGCGCCTCCGACCAAAACGCTGAACAGTACCCAGAAGCTGGAAAGTCCGACATGATTTCCGATAACCTTGGGACGAATGATATTAGCGTCGATCTGCTGTAAAACGAATACGATTATAACAAAGGTTATCAGCGCCTGCGGACTGATAAGCGCTAAGATAAAGCCGCTCGGTATGCTTCCGAGCCACGGACCGAAAAACGGGATGATGTTGCACACGCCGCAGATCACGGCAATCAAAGGCGCGTAAGGTACGCCGAAAATCGCCAAAAATACAAATAATACGATTCCGAACAGCGCAGATACAAGGATGTCTCCGACCAGATAACGACCGCATTTGGTATCGGTGATATCCACGATCTCGTACACCTTCGGTAAGAATTTGATGGGGATGAACGCAACCGCCAGTTTCTTTATCTGACCGCACAGACTGTCCTTGAACGCCAGGAAATATACCGATATAACAACGCCCATTATGAAATTGTAGATCCCTGTGGTTGCTGATGACAAAAATCCGAAGAAGTTGTCAAAGATAGTCGGCAGGCTGTCAAAAATTGTTTTTGAAATATCAGCCGCGTTCAGGCTTTCCTTGCCGGTAAAGAACTTAAATACGTTGGCTATCATTTCTTCCTGAGTAAAGCTGATCGGTATGGCAGTGTTGAAGGTGCTGTTCATCCAATTTACAACGTCACGGTAGTAGCCGTAAAAGGTTTCTCCGTATTTCGGAGCGTTTTTAACTAAAACAGTAAGGTTTAAAGCAAGCTGAGGGACGACCGCGATGATCAACGCAGCCAATACAGCCGCAGCGCCTACATAAGTGATAATGATCGCAAGCGGTTTTTTAAGCCCTAAAAGGAATTTATGCTTGGTGCCCATTTTTTTTAACGCTCTGTCGTGAAGCATTTTGTATGGGAAATTAAGGATATAGGCAAACAGAAAACCGACGAAAAACGGCGTCAATATTGACACGACCGCGCCTAATATCACAAAAAACACGTTAAGGTTATCCTTGATCAAAAGCAACAGCACAGTAAACGCGATCGCTAAAAGGATATTTTTCATCGTCAGCAGATTTTTCAAAAAACTACCTCCTTAGAATAAAGATAATTGTGAGGTTTCGGGCATTCCCTGCAAAACTCCTACGGAAGCAAGAGTTTCCACGACTGCTTTGGTAACCTTGGTTTTGACCTGCATATCCTCGATAGACAGGTACTCGCCCTTTTTGCCTTCGTTTGCAAGGGATATTGCCGCAGCCTCTCCCACGCCGGGCAGAGAAGAAAACGGCAAACGGATCTTTCCGTCCTCGACCACAAACATCTTTGCGTCTGATTTATAAATATCAACAGGCAGAATCTGAACTCCTCGCGCCAGCATTTCGTTGACGATCTGAAGCGTCTGATAATCCTTGTCGTCCTTGTCGGTGGATTCGTGATTCTGCTGCATCTGCTTGATTTGATTCATTCTCGCCTTAACGGCGGTGTGACCCTGCATCAGCAGCGCACCGTCAAGGTTTTCACTTCGCACGGTAAAGTACGCGGCGTAATACTCCGTTGGGGTATGGACCTTGTACCAGCCCAGGCGCAGCGCTGCGATCATATAGGCGGCGGCATGAGCCTTCGGGAACATATATTTTATCTTCATGCAGGAGTCAATGTACCACTCGGGAACATTGTGCTCTCGCATCGCCTTGAAATGATCCTCGGTAAGCAGCTTGGTTGACTTGCCCTTTCGCACGATCTCCATGATCTTAAACGCCATGGAATCGTCGAGCCCCTTGTGCATCAGATAGGTCATGATGGAGTCACGCGTTCCGATGACCTCGGATATAGTGCAGGTGCCGTTGTTGATAAGCTCCTGAGCGTTGCCCAGCCATACGTCGGTTCCGTGTGACAGACCGGATATTTGCAAAAGGTCTGTAAAGGTCTTTGGCTGTGATTCAAGCAGCATTCCGCGCACAAAGCTTGTGCCGCATTCGGGAATGCTGAACGTTCCGGTTTTTGAGTCGATTTCCTCCTCGGTCACTCCCAGCGCCTTGGTGGAGGTAAACAGCGACATAACATCCGGGTCGCTCATGGATACCTTCATAACAGGTATGCCCGTGAACATTTCAAGGTAGTGGTAAATGGTGGGAACATCGTGACCGAGCTCATCAAGCTTGGTGATGGTGTCGTGGATGGAATGGAAATCGAAGTGAGTGGTGATGTTGTCGGAGGTCATGTCGTTGGCAGGATGCTGAACGGGACAGAAGTCATAGACCTCGTTGGTGCGCGGAACGACAACCATTCCGCCTGGGTGCTGACCCGTAGTGCGCTTAACGCCGGTGCAGCCCTTTGCAAGGCGTTTCAGCTCAGCCTTGTTTGCAACTAAGCCGCGCTCCTCCAAATATTTTTTTGCAAAACCGATGGCGGTTTTTTCCGCAACAGTAGAAATCGTACCTGCCTTGAACACGTTGTTCTTTCCGAACAGTTCCTCGGTGTAGCGGTGAGATTTTGACTGATACTCGCCGCTGAAATTAAGGTCGATATCGGGAACCTTGTCGCCCTTGAAGCCCAAAAAGGTTTCAAAGGGGATCTCGTGACCGTCCCTGTCCATCGGCGTACCGCAGGAAGGACAATCCTTCGGCGGCAAGTCAAAACCGGAGCCGTAGCTGCCGTCGGTAATGAATTCGCTGTGCTTGCAGTTTGGACATACATAATGCGGACACAGCGGATTGACCTCGGAAATACCCGACATCGTAGCCACAAAAGAGGAGCCGACCGAACCACGCGAGCCGACAAGATATCCGTGTGCCTCGCTGTCCGCCACAAGCTTCTGAGCGGTCATATAGAGCACCGAAAAGCCGTAGGTCGTGATAGAATTCAGCTCTTTGTCCAAACGCTTTTTAACGATATCGGGAAGCGGATCGCCGTATTTATCCTTTGCTCGCTTCCATGTGATATCAATTAATTGCTCCTGAGCGCCTTCGATGTTCGGAGGGAAGGTACCCTCGGGAATCGGGCGGATATTCTCACACATATCGGCGATCTTGTTGGGATTTGTCACAACGACCTCATACGCCTTTTCCTTGCCGAGCCACTCAAATTCCTTCAGCATCTCGGCGGTCGTGCGAAAATAAAGCGGAGCTTGGTTATCCGCATCCTTAAACTTCAGCGCTGCCTGCAAGATTTTGCGGTAGTCGGCGCAGTGAGGGTCGATGAAGTGAACGTCGCAGGTCGCGCAAACGGGCTTGTTCAGCTCTTTGCCCAGCTTGATGATGGTTTTGTCTATTTCGCGAAGCTCCTCCACGGTTTTGAAGGTGCCGTTGCGAATAAGAAACGCGTTGTTTCCCGAGGGCTGGATCTCCAGATAATCGTAGAAGGAGGCGATGCTTTTCAGCTCACCCCACGGAGCGCCTTTGAGGATGGCTTTGTAAAGCTGTCCCTCGCAGCAGGCTGAACCGATGATCAGACCCTCACGCAGCTCAACGAGCTTGCTTTTGGGAATTCGCGGTTTTTTGTAGAAAGTATTCAGATGGCTGTATGAAATCAGCTTATACAGGTTTTTAAGCCCTGTTTTATTCTTTGCAAGAATTATCTGATGATACGTCGGCAGTTTTTTAAAATCTCCGCCTGCTATCTTTGTATTGATATCTCCTGAGTTTACAATGGAGTAGTCGTCCTTTAATCTTGTGCAAAGGCTGATAAAAATCTTAGCCAGTATTTCCGCGTCATCTGTGGCGCGGTGGTGGTTAAACTTGCCCAAACGCAGATAATTTGCCACGGTATCAAGCTTGACGTTCTTGATATCGGGCAAAATAGCGCGGGCAATGGCAACGGTATCTATCGAAGTATAGGTATATTCTCTGCCCATGTTCTCACAGGCACGTCGGATGAAGGATGTGTCGAACGGCGCGTTGTGAGCGACTAAAACATTTCCGTCTGCGAACTCCAGAAAGGCGGAAACCGCTTCGCTCTGCGAGGGCGCGTCCTTCACCATGTCGTCGGTAATACCGGTTAGTTGTGTGATTTTCTGAGGGATTGGCATTTCCGGATCTGCAAAGGTGGAAAACGTGTCAATTATTTCACCGTTTTGAACCTTGACAGCGCCGATCTCGGTGATTTTATCCTTTAAGGGTGATAAACCCGTAGTTTCAATGTCAAAGCAGATAAAGGTACCGTCCAAGCTCTCCGCGGCGTCGCCCGTTACGGACTCAACAAGATCGTCCATGAAATAGGCTTCGGTACCGTACAGAACCTTGATCTCACCGCCCGAACCTGCTATATCGTCGGCGGCGTGCATAGCGTCGGGAAACGCCTGCGCCACACCGTGGTCGGTTATTGCTATAGCCTTGTGTCCCCACTGATAAGCGCGTTTTACCAGCTCTCCCGCAGGAGTCAGCGCGTCCATTTGGGACATATTGGTATGCAGGTGCAGTTCAACTCGCTTTTCCTCGGCGTTGTCAACAACCTTTACTTTTTTTGCAGTACCGATTGCATTGGCGCTGATAACTACCTCTTTGATAAAGTCGTCATACTGCACCTTGCCCGTTACTACTATCGTCGCACCGGCTTTTAAGCCCTCAACAGGCTTGGATGCTGCGATGCTGTCGAATACCTTTACGGTGACGGAGCCCGTGTAATCGGTGATATCTATGGTGATGATATTATTTTTTCCGTTTTTGGTAACGCGCTTTTCTATCTCTATAACGTCGCCCCAAACCACCGCGTTTCCGTTATCTCCGAGCGACTGTATCGGGACTATCGCGCCGCGGATGCTGCGGCCGTAAAGAGGACGAACAGAGCTTTCCGCAATCTGCGGAGTGGCAAACTTACCCTCGCGGATCTCTGTTTCCACAGCGGAGTCCTCGACCTGACGTTCGCGAATTTGTTCGGTGATTTCTGCGTCGGCGCGGAAAAAGTCAGCTTCCTTGAGCTGCTGCTCCCTTGCCTGCTGCTTTTGTGCGCTCTGCATCACCTGACGGTATTCTTCTCCGCTTTCGCTGACCTCAAAGGTACCTGTATAGCGGATTTTAAGATTCAAGTCAAACTCCTCGCGGATGTAGCGAAGGAGTATTTCATCAAAATGCTTTGCGTCCAGCAGTGCTTTACCGCCGTTTTGCAGAGTAATAACGAGCACGTCGTCGCTGAACTGCGCTTCGGCGTTGTTGAGAGTGCCGTTAATGCTGGGCATCTCACGTTTTACCGCCGCGTATAACTGGGGAAAATAATCTGAGGAAAACAGCGCCGCACCAAAATGCGGCTTGATTACTATTGAGGCGTTCAGCGCCTGTGAGTAAAGCTTTTCTGCGGCGATAAGCTCGCTGCGATCGATCAGCGACGAAAAATTGACCCAAAGCGTGATCAGTCTGTATTCATTTTGTATGTTGACCTTTGTGACCTCTCCTGACGTCAGCGCAGGATCAAGCTGCGCGTCGGCGGTAAATGAGGCAAAAAGCTCACGGAGCGTTTTCATATATTACCTTCTAACCAAATCAGTGCAAAATCAGGGAGCCTCTAATTTTATGTGCAGATGGGAATTGTCAGAGGTTCCCTATGATCAGAGTTTTTCGATTTCGTCAATTAAAGCGTCTACAAGCTTATCCTCATCGACCTTGTAGAGAACCTCGCCTTTTTTGAACACCAAGCCGCAGCCGTCGCCGCCCGCGATACCGATGTCGGCTTCTCTCGCCTCTCCGGGACCGTTTACAACGCAGCCCATGACAGCGACCTTTATGTTCTTTTGACAGCCGCGCAGCCGCTCTTCGACCTCGTTGGCAATTTTCACTAAGTCTATCCGGGTCCTGCCGCAGGTGGGACAGGAAACAAACTGCACGCCGTCGCGCTTGATATCAAGCGCCTTTAGGATATCAAAAGCGGCGTACACTTCTCGAACGGGATCGGCGGTGAGTGATACGCGGATTGTGTCGCCGATACCGTGAAGCAGCAGCGAGCCTATTCCTGCAGAGGATTTGATGATACCCATGCGCTCTGTTCCTGCCTCGGTGACTCCGAGGTGAAGCGGATAACCGCACCTCTGTGCGGCAAGCTCATAAGCTTCGATCATAGTGGAGACCGTAGAGCTTTTCATTGAGAGCACGATATCGGTAAAGTCAAATTTTTCAAGTAAAGACGCGTGATAGAGCGCACTGTCACACAGCGCCTGAGGCGTGGGATGACCGTATTTCGCCAAGATCTCCTTTTCCAGCGAACCGGAATTCACGCCTATGCGAATGGGTATACCGCGATTTCGGCACGCGTCTGCCACCGCTTTTACCCTGTCGTCCGAGCCTATATTGCCCGGGTTGATGCGAATCTTGTCAACGCCTGCGGCGCATGCCTCAAGCGCGAGTTTATAATTAAAATGTATATCCGCAACTATCGGCACTCCGACTGCTTCCTTAAGCGCAGGGATAAGCCTGACCGCGTCCATATCGGGGATCGCAGCGCGGATGATTTGACAGCCTGCCTCCTCAAGCTGTTTAGCCTGAGCGACAGAGCCTTCTATGTCGGTGGAAGGAACGTTGAGCATCGACTGAACGGATACCGAAGCTCCGCCGCCTATGCGGACGCTGCCTGCCGTGACCTGTATCTTACTTGCCATAACTGCCTCCTACATTGTGGGGAAGGTTCCCGTTATCAGCTGAATGATATCCTTGACGGATACGACGACGATAAATCCCAGAAGGAGCACCAAACCCACGCCGTTGACTATATACTCAACCTTGCGCGGAACAGGCTTGCGGAAGATCGCCTCTATCAGCAGGAACACAAATCTGCCGCCGTCGAGCGCCGGGAACGGGAGAAGATTGACTATGCCGAGGTTGATCGTGATAAGCGCCATTATGTTAAGAATATTGAGTACTGCCATTCCGAAACCGCCGTTCTGCATACCGTCGGACGCAACGGTTTCCACTGCTTTGGTGATACCGACAGGACCCGAAAGCTCGTTGAACGAAAAGCGTCCCTGAACGAGCATCACCAGTGATTTCCACACGGAACGCGCCATTGTAAGCGTGCCTGTAAAGGTTTCCTCGATAACGGTGCCTGCGTTCTTCTCCTTGGGCAAAACATAGAAATCCATGGCAACTGAGTATTTGCCGCGTTTTTTTGACGCTTCATCTTTGAAATAGGTAAAGAACTGAACATCCTTTAGCGTTGTTTCTTTACCGTCACGAATCACATTCACATCGCCGACGTAACGTACACGCTCTTTGCGTGTTTCAATCGTGGGATACTTAAAGTTTTTGGGCTTTTCGATTTTAGATGCGGTATAAAGCGCGTCGATCCCCTGCTTCATAATAGAATACGCCTCGTTTTTATCCTTGGCTTCACTGATTTTCCCGGCGAACGGCATCAGCGTATCCATGTAAAGCTTTTCGCTGACCTCATCGGAAAGCTTATTGTCGGAGACAAGCGAGGAATAAACAGTGGTCATTTCCTGCTCGCAGTCCTGACGATAAATCAGAATCGAACCGGGATCGACTTTTTTGTAATTCAGAGTTTGGATAGCGAATTGCAGATCCTTGACATTTAGAATCCGGTAGCCGTCTACGGAAGTGATTTGGTCGTTTTGCTGCAAGCCTGTGCAGGAAGAAGCGGCGTTAGGCATAAACTGCGAAACCGTCGCGGAACCAAACTGAGGCGTACACAGTGTTAGGATAAAAACAAAAATCAATCCGACCAAAAAGTTATTGAACGCTCCGGCGACAATGATGATCATTCTTTTCCAGATTTTGGCGTTTACAAAGGCACGGGGATTATCGCTGTCCTGATCCTCTCCCTCCATCGAACAGTAGCCGCCTACGGGAAAGAGTCGCAGCGAATAACGTGTTTCTCCTCTTACAAAGCTGAACAGCTTCGGACCCATGCCCAGCGCAAACTCGTTGACCTGTACTCCTGATTTCTTAGCTGTGATAAAATGTCCGAACTCGTGGGCGAAGATTATAAATTCAAACAGCAAAACTCCTATAATAACGAGTGCGATCGTGATTAGTATCTGCATTGATTCATCTCCAAAAAGAAAATTCCGCAAATATTTTGCACCCCTAAGCCTCCTGTTGTTTAGAGGTGCGCTGTTGTTATACTCTGTCCCTGACGTATTCTCTCGCCTGCTTGTCGGCAAGAATAACGTCGTCTACAGACTTAGGAATGAAGTTTTCGATATTGTTGACTGCGCCCGTTACCAGTTCGCCGATTTCAAGGAACTTGATCCTGCCCTGACGGAACAGAGCGTTTGCTTCCTCGTTGGCGCCGTTGGCTATCGCAGTCGCAGCACCGCCCATACGGAACGCTTTTTTGCACGCGTTAAGGCACAGGAAGGTGTCGTAGTCGGGCTCATAAAAGCTGAGGTTTCCGATTTGCGCAAGGTTCAGCTCACCTACCGGAGATTCCGTGCGCGACGGATAGGTTATGGCGTACTGGATCGGGATGCGCATATCGGGCAAGCCGAGCTGAGCCAAAACGGAGTTGTCGGTGAATTCCACGAGCGAATGTATTATACTCTCTCGGTGAACGACCACATCTATATGGTCGCAGTCCATTTCAAACAGCCTGCCTGCCTCGATGATCTCCAAGCCCTTGTTCATCATGGTAGCCGAGTCGATCGTGATTTTTGCGCCCATACTCCAGTTTGGGTGCTTGAGCGCCTGCCCAACTGTAGTCTCGCGCAATTCTTCGCGCGTCTTTCCGAAAAAAGGACCGCCCGAAGCTGTTAAAATAAGCTTCTTGATCGCTTTATGGCTCGGACAACCCTGAATACACTGGAAAATAGCCGAGTGTTCGCTGTCCACCGGCAAAAGCTTTACTCCGTTTTCCTTCACGGCGTCCGTAACAAGACTGCCGCCTGCCACCAGTGTCTCTTTGTTGGCAAGCGCTATATCTTTTTTTGCACGAGCCGCGGCAATGGTAGGAAGAAGTCCAACCATTCCGACAACGGAATTAAGCACCAGCTCAGCCTCGGGAATACTCGCGGCTTCGATCAAGCCGTCCATTCCGCACTCGATACGGGTGTCTGTATCGCTGACGCTGAGCCGAAGCTGTTTTGCCCTGTCCTCGTTGTAAACAACGGCAAGGGCAGGTTTATATTTTCTGATTTGTCGCTCCAACAGGTCTATATTATTGGCGGCAGTCAGCGCACATACTCTGAGTCCGAGCTTATCCGCCACATCGAGCGATTGAGTGCCGATGGAACCTGTTGAGCCTAAAATACTGATATTTTTGATCATAACTCACACCGCAGTAAAAAATGGGATCACACTATGAATCGCAAGCACCAAGGGAGCGGAAAAAATTATGCTGTCAAACCGGTCGAGCACTCCCCCGTGCCCCGGAAAAACAGTGCCGTAATCCTTGATATTCAGCTGGCGTTTTATCAGTGAGAAAGTGACGTCGCCCAGCACGGAGGACGCCGAAACGAGCAAAGCTGTCAGCACAAGCACAAAGAAGTTGACCTTGTGTTCACGGAATACGACCAACTGGAACACCAGACCCATCACAAGTGCGGAGATAAGGCAGAATACAAAGCCGCCTATCACACCTTCAACGGTCTTTTTGGGGCTGATGTCGGGGCACAGCTTATGCTTTCCGAGCGACGAACCGATGAAGTATCCGCCTCCGTCCGCCATCCACGGCAGCAGAAGCAGCATAACAAAGAAAAATGAAGGGCTGACAGAATTATCAACAACTATCGGAAAGGCGCACATACCAAAGGTAATCAGCACTGTTCCGCTGAACGCGTAAGTAAAAGCGGCAAGGTTGAGCTTTTTATGCAGTTTTACAAGCACAACCGCCGACGCGATAATCAACAGAGTAGCGGCAAGATACCAATACGGGGTAAGGATCAGCACGGGAACGAGCAGCGCGAACGCCGCGCATACCGCCGTCAGCGGAATGCAGCTTGTCAGCCGACGCGCACTGAGATACTCCATGATCATCACCGCATTGATAATGCCGACTATTATGGCTGCCAGAGGATGCCAAAGCTCCGTCAGCAGCATAAAAACCAAAGCGGCGGGGATCCCGACTGCTGCTGTGAGCAATCTCGGTTTCAATGAATTCATTTATAATCTCCTCCAGAACAAAGGAATAAAAACAAAACGGCAGACGATATCATACTCCGCCGTACCTGCGGTTGCGCTGAGCAAAGAGCCGCAGCGCCTCATCCATATCTTCGGTGGTAAAATCAGGCCACAGCTTGTTCATGATAACAAACTCCGTGTAAGCCGCCTGCCAAAGCATAAAATTGGAAATCCGATATTCTCCGCTGGGACGGATTATCAAATCGGGGTCTGGCTGTCCTGCCGTATACAAATAACCGGAAAACAGGCTCTCGTCGATCTGCCCCTCGTCAAGCCCGCCGTTTTTCACGTCGCGGCAAATATTCCTGACCGCGCGTATGATCTCGTCACGGCTGCCGTAATTCATGGCAATATTGAGCACCATGCCCTTGCGCTCGGCTGAGCATTCCTCGTTCTCTGTCATCAGCGCCTGCAGCTCGGGACTGAATCCGCTTTTGTCGCCTATAAAGCGAACAACAATGTCATCATCCTTGAAATCGGCAAGAGCTTCTTCAAGGTAGGACTTAAAAAGCTTCATCAAAGAGCCAACCTCGTCCTCCGGGCGCTTCCAGTTTTCGGTGGAAAACGCGTATACTGTCAAATACCGTATACCGATATCTGAGCAGTAGCGAGTGATGGTGCGAAAGGTTTTAGCGCCCTCGCGGTGACCCACCTTGCGCGGCAAACCGCGTTTTTTTGCCCATCTGCCGTTGCCGTCCATAATGATTCCGACATGCGCAGGGAGCGGAATTTGAGAAATATCCGCTCCTTCGTCTTTTTTGTTTTTTGAGAAGAGTGCCATATTACAGCTCCAGGATCTCCTTCTGCTTATCAGCAGAGATCTTTTCTGTTTTCTTGATGTACTTATCGGTCAGATCCTGCGTTTTCTTCTCACCGAGCTTTAAATCATCCTCGGTAAGCTCGCCTTTTTTCTTCATCGCCTTCAGCTTTTCGATCGTATCGCGGCGAACGTTGCGGATCTGAACCTTTGTGTCCTCGGCTATATGCTGTACATCCTTTACGATCTCCTTACGTCTGTCCTCGGTAAGCGGAGGAAATACAAGTCTGATGAGCTTGCCGTCGTTCATTGGATTGATGCCGATATCGGATTTTTGGATCGCCTTCTCAATGGGCTTGAGAACAGACATATCCCACGGCTGGATGGTCAGTGTTCTCGCCTCGGTAACAGACACTGCCGCAAGCTGATTGACGGGTGTGGGAGCGCCGTAGTAATCGACCTTGACCTTATCAAGTACTGCGGGGTTCGCTCTGCCGGCTCTGATTTCCGAATACTCGGTACAAAGATGGTCGATTCGTCTGCCCATTCTTTCCTCTGCTTTTTTTAATTGTTCGTTCATTTGGATGCCTCCTGTATTGTAAGATTATCAAAAAAATTATTCCGTAGTTACAACGGTACCGATGTTTTCTCCGCATACCGCTCTGTATATATTTTCGGGATCCTCTATGCTGAACACCAAAATCGGCAGATCGTTGTCCTTGCACAGAGCCGAAGCAGTGCTGTCCATAACTGCCAGATTGCGGGTGAGCACATCATGATATGTAATGGAATCGAATTTTTTGGCATTGGGATTGGTTTTGGGATCGCTGTCATATACGCCGTCAACCATGGTTGCTTTCATGATAACGTCAGCCTCTATTTCAACCGCGCGCAAAGCAGCGGCGGTGTCGGTGCTGAAAAAGGGATTGCCTGTACCGCAGCCGAAAATAACCACTCTGCCCTTGTTGAGATGGCTCATTGCTTTTTGGCGGATATACGGTTCGGCAAACTGTCTCATGGAAATAGCAGTCTGAACGCGCACGTCAACGTCAAGGGATTCAAGAGCGTCGGCTACTCCCAGCGCGTTGATAGTTGTTGCGAGCATACCCATATGGTCTGCGCGGGTCCTGTCCATATCGCCGGAGCTTCTGCCGCGCCAAAAATTGCCGCCGCCTACGACGATACCGACCTGAACGCCGGATTCAACGCATTTTTTTATCGGTTTGCAAATTTTCACAACCGTGTCAAAGTCAATACCGTGCTTGGCTTTACCTGCCAGACTTTCACCCGAAAGCTTCAAAAGAATTCTTTTGTATTTTGGTTGCATAATATAACACTCCATGTTTTTATAGTTATTATTAATTTTACTATATATTGTTAATTTTGTAAAGTCTTTTATCTCTCGTTCTTACAGACGACGCGAAAAATATTTTGTCGCAGTTTGTCGAAAATCCGCTGATTTCGTAAAGCAGCCGCAAATTTCTTAAACTTGATTCTTTTGCAGAAAAAAGACCGCATGCATTATTGCCGGCGGTCTGATTATTTTCAATTAAAACGTGGCTTATTAAAGTACTTTGGATAAAAAGTCCTTAAGTCTGGGATTTTTTGGATTGCCGAAAAACTCGCCCGGCTCTCCCTGCTCCACGATAACTCCTTCATCAACAAAGACGATATTGGTGCCTACCTCGCGTGCAAAACCCATTTCGTGAGTTACGACAACCATGGTCATACCCTCGCGTGCGAGCTGCTTCATTACCTCAAGCACCTCTCCTACCATTTCGGGATCAAGCGCGGAGGTCGGTTCGTCAAACAGCATAACGTCGGGATTCATAGCCAATGCGCGAACAATAGCTACGCGCTGCTTCTGGCCTCCCGAGAGCTGGTTGGGATAAGCGTTAGCCTTTTCGGCAAGCCCGATCCGTTCCAAAAGCCGCATGGCGTTTTTCTCAGCTTCCACTTTGCTTTGACCAAGCAGCTTAACCGGTCCGAGAGTGAGGTTGTTCAGCACAGTCATATGCGGAAAAAGGTTGAACTGCTGAAATACCATTCCCATTTTCTGACGGTGCTTGTTGATGTCTACGGAATCGTCGGTGATATCCACGCCCTCAAAGGTTATGGTTCCTCCGGAGGGCTCCTCCAAAAGGTTAAGGCAGCGCAAAAAGGTGGACTTGCCCGAACCGGACGCACCTATTACCACCATTACGTCTCCCCTGTCGATTTCAGCGTTAATGCCGCGAAGCACATGCAGATCGCCAAAGGACTTTGTCAGATTATCGACCTTGATCAATACGTTATCAGTGATCACTGTTGTGCAGCCTCCTCTCCAAAAGCTTCAGCAAATAGCTGATTACCAAAACAACTACCAAATAAATAGCAGCTACCGCGATCAGTGAGGTAAAGATATCAAAGGTTCTGGAAGCAATCATGTTGCCCGTAAAGGTAAGCTCCTGAACAGACACATAGCACGCCACAGAGGTTTCCTTCAACAGCACTATAAACTCATTACCCAGCGCCGGAAGGATATTTTTTATCGCCTGCGGCAAGATGATATAAATCATTGTACGCTTGTAGTCAAAGCCGATGGAACGGCTCGCCTCAAACTGTCCTTTGTCAATCGACATGATTCCCGAACGCATGATCTCTGCAACATAAGCGCCCGAATTGATTCCAAATGTTAAGATAGCCGGAAAAACTCCGTCCTGAGCCGTGGCAAACACTACGAAAAACATGATCATGATCTGCACCATGACAGGCGTTCCTCGAATCACCGTAACATAAATCCTTGCGACCACATCCAGGGCCTTGAGTAAATAATCCGAAAATTTCCTGCATTTTTTGCCCTTGAGCTGAAGGTCGTAGGTTGAACGGACAATACCTACCAAAAAGCCCAGAACCGTGCCCAGGATCGTTGAGATCAACGCGATAAAAAGTGTGATCCCCAAGCCCTCGAGAAGCATTTCCCAACGGTTTTCAACAATTAATAATTTATATAAGCTGTCGCCGATTCCCGAAAAAAATTCCTGCATAGTATACCTCGCGGTTAAGATAAGATTGCAATAAATTGCAACCGCCGTTAATGACGGTTGCAATCGCTGCGAAATCGTTAGTCTGTGATGTACGCTTTCACGATTTTATCAACGGTTCCGTCGTCCTTGAGCTCTTTGAGCGCTCCGTTGATCTCCTCGGTCAGCTTGCTGCCCTTCTTTACGCAGATAGCGTACTGCTCCTCAACAAAGGGATCGCTTAAAATGGTGAGTCCGCCCTTTGCTTTTACAAATTCCTTGGCAGGCTCGCTGTCAATAACTACTGCATCGACCTTGCCGGTTGACAGCGCCTCAACAGCCTCGGCACCCTTGCCGAAGCGCTGGATCTTAGCATCCTTGAAATCGGATACAAAGATATCGCCGGTCGTACCCATCTGAACTCCGATGGAAGCTTTTTCCAGATCATCTGCATTCTTGACCTTGTCGGAGCCTTCTTTTACAATGATGACCTGAGTTGTTTTGGCGTAAGTGTCGGTAAAGTCTACCTCTTTCTTTCTTTCCTCGGTCACGGTCATTCCCGCCATACCGAAGTCAGCCTTGCCGGAGGTTACCGCCGCGATGATCGCGTCAAACTTCATGTTGTCAATAACTAAGGTGTAGCCGAGCTTGTCACAGATTGCGTGAGCGATGTCGGCGTCGATTCCGATAATTTTTTTGTTCTCCATATACTCATACGGAGGGAATTCGGCATTGGTCGCCATGTGCAGCTCACCTTTGGATGCGGAATTGCCTGAATTATCCGCATTGCCTGAGTCACCCTTGCCGGCGTTTGAACCGCCGCAGCCCGCAAGCATCATTGCGGAAGTGCATACGACCGCAGCCGCTAAAATCACCGCTAAAATCTTTTTCATAAAAAACATCTCCCTAAATAATTTATCACTACTAAATATAGCAGAATTACAGTAAAAAATCAAGAACTATTACGATTTTTTTGCAATTTTACGCAGATTCAACCGATATTTTCAGCTTATTGACGACGATCAAACAAAAAAATTAAAAAAAGCAAAATAAGGGCTTGATTTTTCCAAAGTTATTTGTTATAATAACAGACGGTCGATGGAGAGATGTCCGAGCTGGCCGAAGGAGCATGATTGGAAATCATGTGTACGGTAATCACCGTACCAGGGGTTCGAATCCCCTTCTCTCCGCCAAAACAAAACCGCATGGTTAAGTCTTTAGTGACAATAACCGTGCGGTTTTTTATTTCTATTTTTATTTCTATAAACATTATCTACATAAAATAATTTGTCTTTATATGATCATATATTTCGTCCCAATCCTCCGGTGTAAGCTCATGTTCTTTTGAAGCACGCAGAAGCACGCGAAGCTTTGGGATTTGTAGTATGTATTCGTTCAAATCATCAGCGAGTGACAGAGTTTTTTTGCTTTCCGCTGCGAGATCATACAGCTTATAACGATCCTCATTGTTTAAATTCAAAGCGTCCGCGATTTTTTGCTGTAATTCAAACGACGGAGGGAAACGGACACCGTTTTCTATGCTTGAAAGATAGCTTGAAGAAATCCCGATACTATCTGCCAATTCTGTTAGTTTGAGTTTGTTTTTCTTTCTTTTTATTCTGACGAATCTGCCAAAACTCATGTAAACCCCTCCTTTTATCTGATTATTTATTCATGTTTTATACTATTAATTATAGTCTATCTTTTGATTACCACCGAAAGAATTGAAATAAATAATTTAAAAATGTTGGAAAATGTAGAAATATGTAGTATTATAATGTATAATGTGAGTAGGAGGGGTGATTATGCAAAAGAAAATCAACCTTTTGGTTGTCGAAGACGATGAAGCAACCTGTATGGCATATACTGAAATATGCAAAAACTACGACGATGTGTTTTTGATCGGAACATCGGCGCATTCAAATGAAGCGCTTAGTCTCACCGAGGAATTCAAGCCCAACGCTGTTGTTCTTGATTTGGAGCTGCAAAAGGGAACCGGCAGCGGTTTGGATTACCTTTTGAAGATAGATGATTTGATGTTAGAGACAAAACCATATATATTGGTTGTTACAAATAACGTCAGCCCCGTCACACAGGCAGCTGTCAGGAACTTCGGCGCGGATTATATCATAGTAAAATCTCAGTCTGACTACAGCGTCGATATGGTGGTCAACATGCTGAGGAGCATTATTTCAAAGGTTCCCGATTTGATCCCTCATGCTCCGACTGAATGCAATGTTATCAAAAAACGGATTGAGGACGATTATAAGCAACGACTGACAAAGAATATCACCAAGGAGCTTGATATAATCGGAATCAATCCGCGCTTCAAGGGAAGAAATTATCTTCGGGACGCAATCGAAATGATTTGTCACAAGGAACAGACGTATATTTGCAATGAAGTAGCCAAAAAATATCAAAAAACTTCGGCAAGCGTAGAGCGTGCGATGCAGAACGCCATTGACCACGCGTGGAAAACGACTGACATTGCGACCCTTGAGGAGCATTACAACGCGTACATCAACCCCCGAAAAGGCGTTCCGACCATTACCGAATTTATATATTATTACGCCGATAAGGTCAAGAACAACATAGATTGAGTCAGAGTAAACCCAACACAGAATAAGTTAATCCAACACAAAACAAGTATTAAAAGCCGTCCGTATTTCGGGCGGTTTTTATTTTTGCTTTGCACTCCAAAAATATTAAAAAAATCAACGACTAGCAAGGCAAAACAACCACTTCTTTAAATCCGTTTTTTCTCGAAATCCTGTTATCTTTGTATTGAAAAATCCAATACAAAGGAGGGATTTCCGTGAGCTGGTGGGATTTCTGGAGATGGATTTTCGGCGGAGGCAACTGATATAAAAAGTTTCTAAAAAGACTGACCTTAATGAACCGCACCCCGAAATAATTAAAAGAATATTTACAATGTAATAATTAAGAAGTGCCGCAAATTTTGGCTGGACAAGGGAATTGTCCTTCTGAGGTTTGCGGTAATTTTATGCCGCTTTGTAGAGGCAATGTTTCTGCATAGGCGTCAGGACGCCGAGGTTGCGTTGCAAGCGATTGAAGTTGTAGTAGC
>CADASG010000007.1 GCA_902790475.1 uncultured Ruminococcus sp.
TATGTTCAGCACCCTCGGTCGCACACATGGGTGCGACCCTACGTAGAAAAGGAAACGGTGATTAAAAAAATCGTTGTTTCTATTGCCCTCACAGCTTCCGATATTTCTATTGTGGCTCGCGCAAACGCCGACGAAACCGTTATACCCGACGTTAAGTACGCGACCTAAAATACGCGGACTAAAATTCCCAGTTGTGCCAGACGTTTTGGATGTCGTCGTTGTCCTCGAACATGTCGAGCATTTTTTGCATTTTGGTTGCGGTTTCCTCGTCCTCTAACTTGGTGTAGGTGTCGGGAACCATTTCCAGCTCTGCGGAAGCGAAGGTGTAGCCGAGCTTTTCCAGCTCGTCGCGCACGGTGCTGAAATCTTCGGGCTCGGTGTAAACGGTAAAGATATCCTCGTCCGCCTCAAAATCAGACGCGCCGCATTCCAGAGCGTCGGTCATTACAGTGTCCTCATCCTTTTCGAGATCCTCGCGCTCGATAACAAGCACGCCCTTTTGTGAGAACATAAAGCTTACGCAGCCCTGAGTGCCCATGTTGCCGCCGAACTTGTCAAAGTAATGGCGAACCTCACCTGCGGTGCGGTTGCGGTTGTCGGTCAGCGCTTCAACGATTACAGCCACGCCGCTGGGACCGTAGCCCTCGTAGGTGACAGCCTCATAGTTGGTGGAATCGCTCTCGTTGGCAGCCTTTTTGATGATGCGCTCGATGTTGTCGTTCGGCACGTTAGCAGCCTTTGCTTTTGCGATGGTGTCCTTGAGCTTGGAGTTGACAGCAGGATCCGCACTTCCGCCTGTTTTGATCGCCACGATCAGCTCTCTGCCGATTTTGGTGAACACCTTGGCGCGCGCAGCGTCGTTTTTACCTTTTTTCTGTTTGATGGTACTCCATTTGTTATGTCCTGACATAAAATCATTCCTTTTTATTGTTTTTATCCTTATTAGTATACCACATGGAACGATTAACGTAAATAACACAAAAGTTACAAAATTGTAATAATATGCAGGCTTTTTATTTGGTAAAAAAACGCTGATATATCATGGGAAATGCTTGCATTTTTTCTTATGTGTGCTATACTAAAAATATAAAAGAGTTGATATATTTTTGTTAAACTCAAATCATTTTAATCGGCGCTCTTCGGTGCCGACAGGAGGTTGTTTTATGAAGAAGATCATTAGTTGGCTGCTGACTCTTGCATTGTCGGTGACCGTTTGCGCAGCTGCGGCGGTTCCCGGTGCAGCGCTTACCGATTTTGACGGTTATGAGCTGATCTATGACTATAAGGATTTGAAGCGCGTCAATAATGACCTTAACGGAAAGTATAAGCTGATGCGAGATATCGACATGTCGGCTGTCACTTCTTCCGGCACATGGTCTGAAAATGCAGGCGGATGGAGCTATATCGGCAGCGAAAGCGAACCGTTTACGGGCGAGTTTGACGGCAACGGTTACGAAATCAAAAATCTGAATATCAGGGTCAACTACACAGAGGACCCAAAAGAAACCAAATATGCAGGCTTGTTTGGCATAAATAAGGGCACTGTCAAAAACCTTAAAATCGTCGGTTCATTGTCGGGCGGATACGTGGACGCGAAAACCTATGTCGGCAGTGTTTGCGGCTATAACGACGGCTTGCTGGAGGGCTGCGGTCATGTAGGCGTTGTGAATTTTAACAACATCGCGTATAGGTACCCTGCGTATATCGGCGGTATCGCAGGCAAGAACAGTGAAAACGGCGTTATTCGCGAGTGCTATCAGGCAGGCGACGTCAGCGCCGAGGATGAGGATATACAGGATCTGAGCGTCAACTGTGAGCTTCTGTACTGCGGCGGCATCACCACAGGCGGCGGTACGTTTGAACACTGCTATATTTCGGGACGCGTTATCGGTTCCTTTTTAGACGGAGCAAATCCAAATACTCCTTTGTATCATACCTTTTGCTATAGGGATAAGAACAGAAAAACTTCCTATGTACAGTGCTATTGCGTCTATGATAAGGAAAATAATTTCTATATTTTTGACAACGGCGCATCGCAGACATTACCCAAGGAGCAGATGAAGCGGCTAAGTTCATACTATAACTGGGATTTTGAAAATATCTGGCTGCTTGATGACCGGTGCGAATATCCGTATCCTCAGCTCAGAAAATGTCCGCAGATAAATGGAGCCGTTCACCGCGAGCAGGAACAGCTGCCGTCGGGCGAATTTATCGAGGTGTACGATTTGGCTGATCTGGTGTATGCCGATACAAATCCCGATAAGAATTACAGGCTGATGAACGACATCGACATCGCAAAAGAGATGGAGCAGGGAAAGGTCGAATGGTACAAAAAGGGCAGCACATGGAGACCGCTCGGCTTAGCTCAAAAGCGTGCGTTTACGGGTGTGTTTGACGGAAACGGTCACACTGTTTCCAACCTGAACTACGGCGTTTCAACCGGCACAAAGAGTAAGCAAAATTTAGGTTTGTTTTACCAAAATGACGGCGTTATAAAAAACCTTAAGTTGACCGGAAGAGTTGAATTGAGAATGTTGGGCGGAAGCGCACCGTCGGCTGTTTTCGGCGCTATCGCTTTAACAAACAACGGCACAATAGAGGGCTGCAGCAGCGATATAAACGCGTATTCCGAGAGTAGTACATACTTCGATGAAAGCGATTCCATTATTGATGACGGCCGATACGGCTACGGCAGTTTTACTGCAAGCGGTATAGCGGCAGCTAATTACGGTATTATCAAACGCTGCTATACAATGGGCAATATGACTATTATAGTCAAAGACAATTATAAATCTTATTTTGAGGAAATTCCGTGGGAAACCAAACCTATCTTCACGGGAGCGCCGTATTATTTTTCGACCTCGTTTTACGCAATAAGTTCCGGCGGAACGGTCGAAAACTGCTACAATTTCGGTACCGCGCCTATTTTTATAGGCAGCACCTTTAACGGTGTTCCCACGAAAATAATACACTGCTATAACGTCGATACGGTAGGCAGCGGTGAATGCTTTGTTCAGGAATGGCAGGAGGACGGCAGCGTTGAAAAGAGGGTATTATCCAAAGAAGAAATGCAGCAGCAGTCCTCGTTCCCGGGATTCGATTTTGAAAACATTTGGTATTTCGATCCCTCCGACGGCTATCTCTATCCCAAGCTGCGCGCCGTGACCGAGGCTCTTCCCATCCCGGTCATAACCAAGATCAAGGTTACCTCTCTGCCTGACAGGATCACGTTTTTTGAAGGTGAAGAGCTTGACGCGACAGGGCTGGCTGTGACCGCCGTGTATGACAACGGCAATACCAAGGCTGTAACAGATTATACTCTCAGCGGCTATGACAGCACGATCGGCAAAAAGACCGTGACCGTTCATTATTCGGGCTTTACCGAAAGCTTTGAGGTGGAGGTCGTGGAGGATCCGCTTAAAATCACAGGAATATCGGTGATCGTTCCGCCTGCCAAGACCGAGTATTATCAGAATGAAAAGCTTGACACGACGGGTATGGTGGTTGCTGCCGCGACGAAAAACGGAGAGATCAGGAAGCTGGAGGACTACACCGTTTCGGAAATCAACGGGAATGTCGGCGAACAGACCGTCACCGTAAGCTACAGAGCGTTTAAAGCTTCGTTTAAGATAAATGTGCTCGAAGGAAACGCGCCCGTGAAAAAGGGCGACTTCAACGGCGACGGAAAGATCAACGGCGCGGACGCAGGTATGTTCAGCCGTTATGTATCAGGCTGGTACGGCTCCGGCAGCAGCGTCGGTGATCTGTCCGCTATGGATATAAACGGCGACGGAAAAGTAAACGGCGCGGACGCCGGTATCCTGAGCCGCTACGCCTCAGGCTGGGCAGGCTACGAAAAGTATTTTCAATAAGGGTAAACACTGATAAGAAAACATTTGTTTATGAACGCATAGGATAGGGGAAACGGCGATAAGTCACCGTTTCCCTCAACTACGTAGGGTCGCACCTGCGTGTGCGACCGAGGGTGCTGAACAAAACATTCTGCTTCTGTCAACATGCGGACAGGAAAACAACGTTGGCGCAGCGGGCTTGCAATGCAAGCCCCAACAAGTTGAATCGCTAATGTTCTGTTGTTTCGCGCGGTTGGCTCGTTACCTTTATATGTTATTTTGGGCTTTTAACACGTTACCTCCATATGTCATTTCGAGCCTTTAGCACGTTTCCTATATATGTCATTTCGAGCGGTCGGCGTTAGCCGAATTCGCGACAGCGAATAGCCGAGAAATCTCCCTGACAGGAAACCACGGTTCACCTCCAAGGAGATTTCTCCACGCGTTCCGCTTCGCTCCACTTGGTCGAAATGACATCTTTATCAAGGGGAGATTTCTTTGCGCATACTGACCACCGGGGCACCCGGTCGAAATTACTTCGGGAGAAAAATTAAAATAAGGGCAGCTCCGCTTGGAGCTGCCCTTTGATGTGTTTTATTATTTCTTTTCGGTCGCTTTCTGAGTTGTTGCTTCTGCGGCTGCTTCCGTGGGTGGTTCGGTAGCTTTTGCGGCTAACGCTTCATCTGCGCTGGGAGTTCCGACCTTGTAGTAGTCAACATCCTGCGCCAGTGAGAGGGTCAGCACGTTGCCCTTTTCCTTAACGGTGTAGGGGATCTCCTGCTTTTGCCGGTCGCCCATGAACTCATAAACCATTTCCAGCTTGCCCTTTTGACAGCTGTAAATACCGCTCAGGTTGACGGTGTATTCCAGATCCTTGCCTGCGCCGCTGAGCTGCGAGTCGATTTGGATAGCGGTGCTCTGGTTAAATGTACCGTCGCTTTTCATCTCATAGCTTTCCACATACTTTTCGCCGTAGCCCTGCATAGAGGTTACCCACTTTGCCTCGATCTCCTTGTCGGCAACAAAGTCGCCGTCGCGCTTCAGCTCGGGAGCAACGTAGTCCTTCTTGACAAAATCAAGAGAGTTGCCTTCCGTTTCGCTGTTCGTGCTCGAAAGCTTCATGGTTTGACCCGTAAAGATATTGCCGCTGATCTCAACCTTGAAGCTCTGGTTGACATAGCCGCTGGAGGGCATGTAGAAGTTCAGATCAACCGTATTGTCGCTGTTTGACTCTCCTGCCTTGAAGGTATAGGTTCCTACGCTGCTGATGTCGCCGTTATAATATGTCATCTTGCCGTCGCTGTCAAATTTGAAATAATAGCCGATCTTGACGGTCTCGGGCTCGTCGTCGGTAGACTGCGCGTAGCTTGTGGGTACTTCCTGCTCGTGATACCAGCAGCCCTCGATGCTCTTGTTGAAGAACAGCGTCAGCAGTATAGCAGCCGCTGCAGCAACGATCACGATGCAAAGGCTGATGATGATGGGAACCATCAGAGTGCGTTTCTTTTTGACCGGCTGCATTTTCGCCGCCGCGTCCTGAAGCTCCTTTAGCTCGTCTGAGATATCCGTGTTTTCCGACGCCTCTGCGTCCGCTGTTTCAGCCAAGACGTCGCCTGCCTGAGCCGCTTCTTCGTCAACCGCTTCGGTGACTTCTCCGGCAGCCGCTTCGGTGACTTCTTCGGCGCCTTCGACAGCCGCTTTGGTTACTTCCTCAGCGGTATCCCCGGTAAGCTCGGCGCCCGGAATTTTATTTTCGTCCAAGTGAAATTCCTCCTATCAATTAGTTCAAACAATATAATACTATATTTTGACGGATAAATCAACCGAAAAATAAAGATTACAATATTGTAATAAATCCATTGCCAAACCCTTACAGCCGTGATATAATTTAAATAAATAAAAATTTGAAGAAGGAAGGATAGCATGATAAAGTCCATGACAGGGTTCGGCCGCTGTGAGACCGAGATCGACGGACGCGCGATAACAGTTGAGATCAAAAGCGTCAATCACCGTTATTTTGAGTTTTCGTGCCGAACGCCGCGCGGCTACGGATTTCTGGACGACAAGCTGAAAAGCTTTGTCAACGCTCAGGTCGCCCGCGGAAAAATAGATATGTTCGTCAGCGTCGGCGTTAAGGAGGACACTCCCGCCGAGGTCAGCGTCAACCACAGCCTGGTTTCGGGCTACCTTAACGCGATGAAGGAGATCTCGGAGACCTACGGAATAGAAAACGACGCCGCAGTAGTGTCGCTTTCTCGTTTTCCCGATGTGTTCACAGTCCACAAGGCTCCCGAGGACGAGGAAAAAATCACCGCCGACGTGCTCAGCGCTGCACAGACCGCGCTCGATTCGTTTATCGTGATGCGTCAAAACGAGGGCGAAAAGATGAAGGCAGATATACTCAGCCGCGCCGAAACTATTTTGAATATCGTTTCGTGTATCGAGGAACGCTCGCCCCAAACCGTGGAGGAATACGAAAACCGTCTGCTGGACCGTATCCGCCAAACTCTCGAGGGCTTCAACGTGGAGATCGACGAGCAGCGCGTGCTGACCGAGGTGGCGCTGTTTTCCGACAAGGTAGCCGTTGCCGAGGAAACTGTGAGGCTGCGCAGCCATTTTGAGCAGCTTAGGGCGTTTTTGGCGATGGATCAGCCCGTAGGCCGCAAGCTCGACTTTATAATCCAGGAAATGAACCGCGAGGCAAACACCATCGGCTCAAAGGTGCAGGACGCTGCGCTGGCTCACATGGCGGTGGACATCAAAAGCGAAATTGAGAAGATCCGAGAGCAGGTTCAGAACATCGAGTAAGGAGATAATATGAAACTCATTAATATAGGCTTTGGCAATTTGGTCAGCAGCGACAAGCTCGTGGCGGTGGTCGCGCCGGATTCCGCGCCCGTCAAGAGGATCGTGCAGGAGGCAAAGTCCGACGGTATGCTGATCGACGCTACCTGCGGAAGAAAGTGCAAGTCTGTTCTGATCTCCGAAAGCAGCCACGTGGTGCTGTCGGCAGTGTCCTGCGAGACCATCCAAAACCGCGCAGAGGAAAGAGAGGATAAAAGTGAGCAGTAACCGAAAAGGAAAGCTGGTGCTTTATTCGGGCGCTTCGGGCGTCGGCAAGGGCACCATTTTAGGCGAGGCGATGCGCCGCAATCCAAGACTGCGGCTGTCGGTTTCAAATACCACCCGCAAGCCGCGCGAGGGAGAAACAAACGGCGAGCATTACAACTTCGTCTCACGCGAGGAGTTCGAGGATCTGATCAGCCGCGGAGGATATCTTGAATACGCCGAATACTGCGGCAATCTCTACGGCACCCCAAAACAGCAGGTCGAGGAGCTGCTTGAGCAGGGCTACGACGTGCTTCTTGAAATAGAGGTTCAGGGAGGACTGCAGATCATGGAGCAGTATCCCGACGTTCTCAGTATCTTTATTCTGCCGCCTTCCATGAGCGAGCTGGAAAGCCGTCTCAGGAACCGCGGGACCGAGGACGAGCAAACCGTTCAAAAGCGCATGGAGCAGGCAAAGACCGAAATGACCATGCAGAACCGTTACCGCCACCGAGTTGTAAACGACGACCTTGAAACCGCCGTCAACGAGGTGCTCGATATTATAGAAAGAGGAGAATAAAACATGCGTAAAATCAATGTAGACGAATTATTTGAGGGCAAGCAGAGCAAGTACGCGCTGGTAGTCGGCGTGTCAAAAAGAGCCAGACAGATCACCCAGAAGTTTGAGGACGAGGGCACGGTCACCGAGGATAAGCCCGTGCTTTTGGCGATAGAGGAGATCAAAAATCACGAGATCAATCTTTTAGAGCCGGAAGATGAATAACGCCTTTGTCGTTAGGACGGCGGTGGAGCGCGCCGCATATTCCTTTGACAAATGCTTTGATTACGCCGTTCCCGAGCCGCTTCGTTCGCAGTGCGCGGCAGGCAAGCGTGTGCTGGTGCCGTTCGGCAGAGGCAACACGCGCCGAATGGGTATCATCACCGAAATCTCAGAATCGAACAATGATTCTTTAAAAGAAATAATAGCCGTGCTGGACAAGGAGCCCGTGCTCACCCCCGAGCTGCTCAGAGTCGCCGTTTTTATGAAGGAGCATTATTTTTGCACCTTGTACGACGCTGTGAAAACCATGCTCCCTGCCGGCATCAATTACAAGGTCACCACGGTTTACGGAGTGAAAGGCTCCGACGAGGATCTTGAGCTCAGCGGCGAGGAGCAGCGGCTGTACGATTATCTGCATAAAAAACGCAGGGCGGTCAGGCTCGAAAAGCTGCTGGACGATTTTGGCTTGTCAGACAGCCGCCTGCCCGACGCTATGGTTGAGAAGGGGCTTCTATATAAGTCAGACGAGGCGTTTCGGCGCGTAAGCGACGCGGTGATGAAAATGGCTGCGATCCCACCGGAGGTCGATATTTCCTCAGCCAAGCTGACCGATAAACAGCGCAGCGTGCTGGAGCTTGTAGCCGCAGGCGGCGCGGCTTCCGTCAAGGAGATACGCTACTTCACGGGCGTGTCCGCGTCAGTGATAGATACGCTCTATCAAAGAGGCCTGCTGTATTTCTTTGACGAAGAGGTGTTTCGGATCGACAGCCGTCACTCCGACGAGACTCTTCCGCCGCTGACGCTCTCGCCGGAGCAGCAGAAAGCGTGCGATAATCTTTACCTCGACTATAAAGACGAAAAGCCGCGCGTCGGCTTGCTCTACGGCGTGACGGGCTCGGGCAAAACCAGCGTGTTTATCAAGCTTATTGAGCGCGTGCTCGGCGACGGCAGGGGCGTTATAGTGATGGTTCCCGAGATCTCGCTTACGCCGCAGTTCGTTTCTCAGTTTTCAAAACGCTTCGGCGACAAGATCGCCGTGTTCCACAGCGCGCTGTCACTGGGAGAGAGGCTTGACGAGTATAAGCGCGTCAAAAAGGGCTTGGCTCAGATTGTCATAGGAACCAGGAGCGCGGTGTTCGCGCCCTTTGACAGCCTGGGACTGATCATAATGGATGAGGAGCAGGAGTACAGCTACAAGTCCGAGAACAATCCGCGCTACCACGCGAGGGAGATAGCGATGTTCCGCACGGCTCAGCAGGGCGGACTGCTTGTTCTCAGCTCAGCCACTCCGAGCGTTGAAACCTACTACTACGCCGAATCGGGGCGTTATTCGCTCAACGTGCTCCCGAACCGCTACGGCGCGGCGGTGCTGCCTGAGGTGATCACCGCCGACATGAATCTGGAAACTCAAAACGGCAACACCTCGGGCTTTTCCGATGTGCTGCTGCAAAACATAGAATACAATTTGGAGCACGGGCGGCAGAGCATATTGCTGCTAAACCGCAGGGGGCATAATTCCTTCGTCACCTGTTCGTTTTGCGGCGAAGCGATAAGCTGTCCCAACTGTTCCATTTCTCTCACCTACCACAGCCGAAACAATCGGCTTATGTGTCACTACTGCGGCTACTCCACTCCGTTTCGCGGAGAATGTCCCACCTGCCGCAGCCACTCGCTGCGCTTAGGCGGCACAGGCACGCAGAAAATAGAGGAGGAGCTTGCGCGGCTTTTTCCCGAGGCGCGCATACTGCGCATGGACGCCGACGCCGCAGGCTCAAAGAGCTCCTACGAGCGAATGATAACCGCTTTTTCCAACGGCGAATACGATATTTTGGTCGGCACTCAGATGGTCGCGAAGGGGCTTGATTTTCCAAACGTCACTCTGGTGGGCGTGCTCAACACCGACCGTGTGCTCTACTCCGACGATTACCGCAGCTATGAACGCGCGTTCTCGCTGCTCACTCAGGTCGTGGGCAGAAGCGGAAGGGGAGAGGAAAAGGGCATGGCGGTCATCCAGACCTACACGCCCGACAACCTTATCATCGCGATGGCGGCAAATCAGGATTATCTTCGTTTTTACAACACCGAGATACGCGTTAGGGAAGCGATGCTCTATCCGCCGTTTGCGGATATTTGCCTGATCGGTTTTGTCGGAGACAATCAAATGCTGACTCTCGAGGCGGCAAAAGGCTTTTTAAAGGAATTCGTGCAGGAGGCACGGCAAAACTACCCCGCGCTTCCGCTGCGTATTTTGGGTCCGTCGCCTGCCACCGTGGTAAAGGTGAGCAATAAATTCAGGTATAAGCTGATAATAAAATGTAAAAACAACCGTTCGTTCCGCTCGCTGCTGTCCGCGGTACTGATACGCTTCGGAAATGACCGAGCTTACTCAAGGGTCACCGCTTATGCGGATATGAACGCTCTGACTTGTTAAGGAAGATTGAATATGGCATTAAGAAATATTGTTAAGGAAGGCGACGACATTCTCAACAAAAAATGCCGTCCCGTTACAAAATTCGACAAAAAGCTCGCCGTGCTCCTTGAGGACATGGCGGAAACCATGCGCAAAGCCAACGGCGTCGGTCTTGCAGCGCCGCAGGTAGGCATACTCCGGCGCGTCGTCGTTGTCGATATCGGCGAGGGTTTGATCGAGCTTGTCAACCCCAAGATCATCGCGTTCAGCGGTGAGCAGACAGGCAACGAGGGCTGCCTGTCCTTCCCGGGACAGTGGGGAGTCGTGACGCGTCCCGATTACGTCAAGCTCAAGGCGCAGGATCGCAACGGTGAGGAATTCACCATTGAGGGCAAAGAGCTGCTTGCGCGCGCTTTTTGCCACGAGCTTGACCATTTGGAGGGCGTTGTGTTCAAAAACATCGCCGAGCACATGCTGACTCCCGAGGAGATCGACGAGATGAATAAAGAGTGATGTGCTGCGCGTTTTAGGAAAAAAACAGTCGCTAATGACTTATTAGCTGCATGGGAGGTTTTGGCATGAGAAAAGAAATCAGGAAAAAAATTGAATTTGAACAGGTGCTTTCATCTGCTATAAAACTTCCGATGGTGCATATAGGCAGAGAGAAATTTTTGCGCACGGAATTACAGAAGTACTGCGAGGATGAGACAGTAGAAGAAGCCATAAGGTATAATCCGGCGTATGCAGGGATCTCTCCAAAGACTATAGATAAGATCGCGAATAATTGTATCGTTTTTGAAGCGGCAAAAGTCAGCGCTATTTCATTTGCGGCAGGCATTCCCGGCGGATTTGCAATGGTCGGCACCATCCCTGCTGATTTTGTACAGTATTTTGCGCATATACTGAGGATCATGCAAAAGCTGTGTTACCTATATGGCTGGCAGGAATTGATCGGCGAAAACAATACGGTCGATGACGGAACCAAAAACCTGCTGATCCTGTTTACCGGCGTTATGTTCGGAATAGAGTCCGCGGTCAAGGCAGTATCCAAGATCAGCTTAAAGATGAGTATTAAAGCGGCTAAAACGCTTCCTCAAAAGGCTTTGACAAAGGGAGTTATTTACCCGATCGCAAAAAAGGTGGCGTCTGTCATCGGAGCTAAAATGACCGAAGAGGTCTTTGCGAAAGGTGTTGCCAAAGTTATCCCCGTTGTGGGAGGATTTGTTTCCGGAGGGCTGACCTTTGCGTCCTACAAGCCGATGGCGAAGAAGCTGAAAAAATATCTTTCGGAATTAAAAACTGCGGACCCGGAATACTATCAAAACATGAGGAAAAAAACGGGCTCCGAATATTCCGAATATATTGAAGCAGAGTTCGTCGATACCGATGATACGGTGATCCAAGACGACTTTATTTGATTTTAAAAAGAAGGTTTAATATGAACATTGTGTATATGGGTACTCCCGATTTTGCCGTACCCGCGCTTGAAGCGCTGGCTTCCGACCCTGCGCATACTGTTTTGGCGGTGTTTACGCAGCCCGACAAGCCGCGCGGAAGGAAAATGATCCTCACGCCGCCCGACGTTAAGGTGTGCGCGCAGAGGCTGAACATACCCGTTTATCAGCCTGCTTCCATGAGGAGCGACGAGGCTTTTGAGCAGCTTGCCGCGCTGAAGCCCGACGTAATAGTGGTTGCGGCTTACGGACAGATACTGCCCAAATCCGTGCTCGATTTGCCCGTTTACGGCTGTGTGAATATCCACGGCTCGCTGCTGCCGAAATACCGCGGCGCGTCGCCGATACAGCAGGCAGTCCTGAACGGCGACAGGGTGACGGGAGTTACCACGATGCTGATGGACGTCGGACTTGACACGGGCGATATTCTGCTGACAAAGGAGACCGCCGTCGGCGAAAACGAAACCTCCGCCGAGCTGTTTGACAGGCTCTCGGTTTTGGGCGGCGAGCTTATCACGGAAACCCTTGACGCGCTTGAAAGCGGCACGGTCACTCCGAGAAAGCAGGACGAAGCGCTGGCGACTCACACCACCAAAATCGACAAATCCATGAGCCCGGTCGATTTTACCGCCACCGCGCAGGAGGTCCACAATCTGATACGCGGCTTATACTCATGGCCGATGGCGACCATGACCGTCGGCGGAAAGCGCGTCAAGATACACAAAGCGCGTATGAGCGATAAAAGCGGCAGGGCAGGGGAGATACTCAGCGTAAAGCCGCTGATAATCGCCTGCTCAAAGGGCGCCGTAGAGATTTTGGAGCTGCAGCCCGAGGGAAAAAAGAAGATGACCGCCGAAGCCTTCGCCGCAGGCCATAAGCTTACCGTCGGCGAATCTGTTTTATAACGTCTACAAATTAATAAAGGAAGGGATCATATGTATTATTTATACGGTTTTGACTGGACATATCTGGTGCTGATACTGCCCTGCGTACTGATTTCTGCATTTTGTCAGTTTAGGGTGAAATCAGCGTTTTCAAAATACAGCAAAGTACCCAATTCTCGGAATATGACAGGCGCTCAGGCAGCGGAGTATGTGCTTCGTCACAACGGAGTGACAGGAGTGACGATCGAACACGTAGCAGGCAGCCTGACCGACCATTTCGATCCGCGTTCCAACACCATTCGCCTGTCTGATACCGTCTACGGCTCCGCGTCGGTCGCCGCGGTCGGTGTTGCCGCTCACGAGGCAGGTCACGCGGTTCAGCACGCTCAGCAGTATCTGCCGAACAAGATACGCAGCGCTATCCTGCCGATTGCGAATATCGGCTCCAAGCTGAGCTGGATCCTGATCGCCGTGGGCTTTATATTCGCTTTTCGCACGGACAGCAATATCGGACTGACCATTTTATATATCGGAATCGCCTTTTTCGCCGCTTCGGTGCTGTTCACCGTCGCCACCCTCCCCGTGGAGTTCGACGCGTCAAGAAGGGCGCTTCGGTGCTTCCGCGAGACCAATCTTTTGTCGGGTGATGAATACAGCGGCACGCGCAGTGTGCTTCGTGCTGCGGCAATGACCTATGTCGCTTCCGCGCTCACTGCAATTATGCAGCTCGTCAGACTGCTACTTATAGCAAACCGCCGCCGCGATTAATACGGGAGAAAATATGTCAAATCCAAGAAACGTCGCCTTGCAGGTGCTTATAAAAATCGAAAAGGACAAAGCCTATTCCAACCTCGCGCTCAACAGCGCTATCCGAGAAAATAAGCTCGGAGGTGTTGACAGCGCCTTTGTGTCGGCGCTGGTATACGGCGTGCTTGAGCGGCAGATATTGCTTGACTATATCATAAAGCAGTACTCTAAAATTCCTTTAAGGAAAATTGAATTGAAAACAAAGCTCATCCTGCGCATGGGTATCTATCAGCTTTTATTCATGGACAAGGTGCCCGACAGCGCCGCGGTCAACGAAAGCGTAAACCTCGCTAAATCGCACCGCCTGCAAAAAAGCGCGGGCTTTATCAACGGCATCCTTCGCGGCATAACACGCAGCGATCCGCCTTATACGCTGCCCGATACGGACGATAAGCTTTACTGCCTGAGCGTTCGGTATTCGGTTCCGCAGGATATCATCAGGCTTTGGAAGAACGCCTACGGTGAAGCCAACATGCTCTCTCTGCTTGAAGGTCTGAGCGGCAGACCGCCCGTGTGCGCCCGGGTCAACACCCTGAAAACCGACGCGGAGTCGCTTAAACGCTGTCTGGAGGAAAAAGGCGTTGTGGTTGAGAGACACCCTGCGCTCCCCGACGCTCTGCTGCTGAGCAAAACGGGCGCGATCGAGAAGCTTGACGCTTACCGCAGGGGACTGTTCCATATTCAGGACGCTTCCTCTCAGCTCTGCGTCCGTGCGCTTGATCCCCGTCCGCGCGACGTGGTGCTGGACGTTTGTTCCGCTCCCGGAGGCAAGGCTGTGACGGCTGCGCAGTATATGAAGAATCGCGGAAAGATCTTTGCCTGCGACCTTTACGACCACAAGCTCAGGCTGATTAACTCCAACGCTCAGCGTTTAGGCGTGACAAATTTGGTGACGGTGAAGCGCGACGCGGCTTTGGCGGACAAACCGCTCCCCACGGCGGACAGGATACTCTGCGACGTTCCGTGCAGCGGCTTGGGACTCTTGTCACGCAAGCCCGAGATACGCTGCAAAAGCGACGCCGTTGACAACGATCTTCCCGAGCTTCAATACAGGATCCTCTGTCAGAGCGCAAAGCTGTTGGCTGTGGGAGGCAGGCTGATATACTCCACCTGCACGCTGAATCCCGCCGAGAACAACGAAAACACGGCGCGGTTTCTCAGGGAGCATCCCGAGTTTCGCGGAGTTCCGCTCGATCTGCCCGATTCGGTTCGGCGCGCCTTTGACGAGCGCGGGTATGAGATCACCCTCATGCCGCACACGGCGAACACCGACGGCTTTTATATCGCCGCTGTGGAAAGGGTGAGGGCTGATGACTGACATCAAGAGCCTGACCCCCGACGAGCTGCGGACGCAGCTCACCGGCGCGGGCTTTCCGAAATTCCGCGCGGAGCAGGTCGGCGGCTGGCTGCAAAAGGGCGTGACCGAATTCGGTCAGATGAAAAATATTTCGGGCGAATTAAGACAATTTTTGGAATCAAGATATTACATTTCTGTTGCAACTATTGAAAAAAAGTTAGTTTCAAGGTATGATAAAACAGTGAAGTACCTTTTTTCGCTCAACGACGGCGAATGTGTGGAAGCTGTTATCATGCACTACAAACACGGCGTTTCAATGTGCATTTCCACACAGGTAGGCTGCAAAATGGGCTGCACCTTCTGCGCAACGGGCAAAAGCGGTTTTTCACGCGACCTTGCCCCGTCCGAGATGCTTGCGCAGATAGAAGCCGCACAGCGTGACTTAAAGCTGCGCGTGGCTAACGTCGTGCTCATGGGCATGGGCGAGCCGCTCGATAATTTTGACAATGTGCTCCGCTTTATAGAGCTTGTCACCTCCCCTCAGGGGCTGAATATCGGCGCGCGGCACATCACCCTGTCAACCTGCGGCATCGTTCCCAAAATATACGAGCTTGCGCAGCGGAAGCTTCCGATCAATTTGGCGGTATCCCTGCACGCGCCCAACGACGGGATACGCGTGCGCACCATGCCGGTAGCGAAGGCGTATCCGATGGACGTTCTGCTCAAAGCGTGCCGCGATTACTTTGCCGCGACAGGCAGGCGCGTTACCTTTGAGTACGCGATGATAAGCGGCGTAAACGACAGCGACGCGCACGCGCGCGAGCTTGCCGAAAAGCTCGGCGGGATGCAGTGCCACGTCAACCTTATCCCCGTGAATTCCGTAGAGGGCACGGGTTATAAAAAAAGCGATCTGCAAAGGCAGCAAGCCTTTGTTAATATACTGACCGCGCGCGGTATCGCCGCTACCGTCAGGCGAACGCTCGGCAGCGACATCAACGCTTCCTGCGGTCAGCTCAAACGAAACCAATTAAAAGAAGGAGGAAAATAACTTGGAAGTATTCAGTAAAAGCGACGTCGGCTTAGTAAGAAGCCAGAATCAGGACGACTTTCGCTTCGGAGTTATTTCTCCCAGCTGCGCGTGGGCAGTTGTGTGCGACGGCATGGGGGGCGCGAACGGCGGCAATATCGCCAGCGCAACTGCCGTGGACTATATCAGCACCAAGATCACCGATCTTTACAAGGACGACATGACAAAGGAGCAGATAGGCGAGCTGATGGCGGAGATCGTTGTAAACGCCAACATCAAGATATTTGAGCTTGCCTGCAACGACGTTTCGCTTGCGGGCATGGGCACTACCTGCGAGTTTGTGTTTGTCAAGGATACCACGGTGCATGTGGTGCATGTGGGCGACAGCCGCACCTACTCGATTCGCGGCGGCAAGATCAAGCAGCTCACCGAGGATCACTCGGTGGTGCAGGAGATGGTGCGCCGCGGAGAGCTGACCTATGAACAGGCGCAGCGGCACCCCAACAAGAACTTTATCACCCGCGCGCTGGGCATCAAGCCCTCCGTGCGTCTGGATTATATCGAGGCGAACTTTGTCTACGGCGACGTGCTGCTGATTTGCACCGACGGTCTTTCAAATCATGTCAACACGGGTCAAATGGTCAAAATATGCCACGAAAACCGCGGCGACAGCCTGATAAACAAGCTCGTTGACGCGGCAAAAAAGGACGGCGGCTCCGATAATATCACCGCCACCGTAATTTACTGAGAGGAGTGCTTTCATGGATAAGTATATCGGAAAAAGGCTTGACGGCCGTTATGAAATTCATGAGTTGATCGGCGTTGGCGGCATGGCGAACGTTTATCGCTGCACGGATACGCTCGACGACCGCGAGGTCGCAATCAAGATATTAAAGGACGAATTCCTCAACAACGAGGAGTTCATCCGCCGTTTCAAAAACGAGAGCAAGGCTATCGCCATGCTTTCTCACCCCAATATAGTCAAGGTGTATGACGTCAGCTTCGGCGACATGATCCAGTATATCGTCATGGAGTATATCGACGGCATCACCCTAAAGGAATATATCGACCGTCAGGGCATAATCGAGTGGAAGGATGTGCTCCATCTCACCATTCAGGTGCTCAGGGCGCTTCAGCACGCTCACGAGTGCGGAATAGTTCACCGCGACATCAAGCCGCAGAACATCATGCTTTTGCAGGACGGGACTATCAAGGTGACCGACTTCGGCATCGCGCGTTTCTCGGACAAGGCGACGCGCACCATGACCGATCAGGCGATAGGCTCCGTTCACTACATCGCGCCCGAGCAGGCGAGGGGAGACTCCACCGACGGAAAAACCGACATCTATTCAGTGGGCGTCATGCTCTACGAGATGCTCACCGGCACCCTTCCGTTTGACGGCGACAGCGCCGTTACCGTGGCGCTTATGCAGCTCCAGTCCACCCCGAGACGTCCCCGCGAGGTCAATCCCGCGATCCCCGTAGGCTTGGAGCAGATCACAATGCGCGCAATGGAGAAGCAGCCCGAGGGACGCTACACCTCCGCAGCGGAAATGCTCAGCGATATCGAGCGCTTCCGCCTCAACCCGTCCATCGTGTTCGACTACGGAAGCTCGTTTGTTGACGATCAGCCCACAAAGCACGTGGAGCCCGTAAAAAAGAACGAGACAAAGCGCTTCAAGGAAGAAACACCGGAGGAGCACGAGACTCAGCCCGAGTATGAGGACGATCCCTATATCAAGGAGCACAGTCCCGTTTTCCACGCCGTAAAGGGCATTTTGGCTGCGGCGCTGGTTGTGTGCGCGGTGTTCTTCGCTATAGCCGCCGTGCGCGGTTTCACCTCCTCTCAGAGCAGAGACGTTGATGTTCCCGAGTTGGTCGGCAGAACGCTGGTTGACGCCAAGGAGAACAATCCCAATAATTTCCAGTACGAGATAAAAAGCAAATTTGACCAGAGCAAGGAGATCGGCGTGATTTTGGCGCAGGATCCCGAGCCCGGCAATATGAAGATCAAAACAGGCTCCACCATTGAACTGACCGTCAACGGTACCGATACCGAGTCGCAGGTTCCCTTTGTGGTAAACTACAAGGAAAAAGAAGCGGTGGAAGCCTTAAAGGATAAAAACTTTGTTCCCGAGATCGTATATGTTGAGAACACAAAAACCCCCAAGGATTGTACGATCGACACATATCCCACCGCAGGCGTTAAAAGCACCATCGGTTCCACGGTCTATGTATATATCGCGAAGGGCAGCCGAGCCGAGACCGTAAAGATACCCGGCATAATCGGCAAAAGCCTCAGCGAAGCCAAATCCTCAATAGAGGAGCTGGGTCTGACGGTGGAGACCGTTTACGACGACGAAAGCAAGGAGCCAAAGGACACCGTGCTGTTTTCATCGCCGCTGCCTTACGGCAAGGTCGAAAAGGGAACGGTAGTAACGCTGACCGTCAGCTCAGGCGTAGGCGACAAGCACAAGGTAGACATCGTAGTTGATCTGCCCTCGTCCGTCAGCGATACGCTCAACATGAGCGTGCTGATCGACGGCGTAGTAGATCAGGAGCAGAGCAAGCAGGTAGTGCCTTCGCTCACAGGCTCCGTCACCGTTTCGCTCGAGGGTCACGGAACCTCGACCGTTACCGTAATGCTCAACGATCAGATATACCGCGAATACTCCGTTGACTTTGCAACGGGAAGCATAACGCCCACTGCAAGCCACGAGTTTGTCGTTCCCACCACGGCGCCTCCCGAGGTGCCCACCGAGGCTCCGGTCACCGAAGCGCCGGTCGAGGAGTACACAGTCGATCCGAACTTGGTTCCGACCGAAGACCCCAACAACGTTTACACGCCCGATTATAACGTTGTTGACGATGGCGGATATTAAGCATGACCCGGCAACAGGGAATCGTAATGAAATCCATCGGCGGCTTCTATTATGTCCGCTGCGGAGAGTCCGAATATGAGTGCAAGGCGAGGGGCAGCTTTCGCAAAAGCGGCAATTCTCCAGTCGTCGGAGACAGGGTGACTATATCCGTCCCCGACGATGGCTACTGCGCGATAGAGGAGATTTTGCCGCGCAAGAACAAGCTCAGGCGCCCGGCGCTGGCAAATATCGACACGCTGGTTATCGTGTGTTCAACCGTTGATCCCCAGCCTAACCTGACCGTTATTGACAAAATGACGGCGGCTGCGGTCAACAACCGCATCACGCCCGTTGTGGCGGTAAGCAAAAACGATATCGAAAACGGCGACGAGGTAGTGCGTATCTACCGAGCCGCCGGGATCGACGTGTTCCGATGCTCGCCCGACGACAGAGAAGAAACCGCCAGACTGCTCGATTATCTGCGCGGCAAGGAGGCTGCTTTTACCGGCAACAGCGGCGTGGGCAAGTCCACGCTGCTCAACAGGCTTTTTCCCGGCTTGGAGCTGCAAACGGGCGATATCAGCGAAAAGCTCGGAAGAGGCAGACACACCACCCGTGTGGTCGAGCTCTTTGAGATCGACGGCTGCATCGTTGCCGATACCCCGGGCTTTTCCACCGTCGATCTGCAACGCTACGAAATGATAGATAAGGAGCAGCTGCAATACTGTTTTCCCGAATTCGAGCCGTACTTGGGCAAGTGTCAGTTCACCTCCTGCTCTCACACCTGTGAAAAGGGCTGCCGTGTTTTGCAGGCGCTGAAGGACGGCGAAATAGAGCCTACGCGCCACCAAAGCTATTTGACTATGTATAACGAGGTCAAGGACATCAAGCCCTGGCAAATGAAATAACGCGAGGAGTTTATATGCGATGTGTTATCATTGCCGGCTCGCCCGATATTGATACAGAGTATATACGCCGCGTCGTTCGCGACGGCGATCTTATCGTCTGCGCGGATCGCGGCTATGAATACGCGCTGTCGGCAGGACTTCGCCCCGACCTTGTGATCGGCGATTTTGATTCAGCCGAAAAGCTTCCGCCGGACGATTTGCCGCAGAAGCGGCTGAATGTGCGCAAGGACGACACGGATACCGCCGCCTGCGCCGATTACGCTTTGTCGCGCGGAGCCGATGAAATAATACTTTTAGGCGCGACGGGCGGCAGGCTCGACCACAGCTACGCAAATTTTTGCCTGCTTCAATACCTCTCCGAGCGCGGTGCTGACGCGCGGCTTTGCGCGCCGGACGTGCAGATTCGCCTGCTTACCGCGGGAGAATACTGCTTTGACGGTCTGAGCGGCGTGACTTTTTCGCTGTTTCCCTTCGGCTGCGCCCGTGCGACCGCCGACGTGACGGGAGCCTCCTATCCGGTAAGCGGTTTCACATTTGAAAGCGGTTTGACGCGCGGCTTGTCAAACGTCTTTGAAGAGCACTGTCAAATAACCGTTACGGGCGGACAGCTGCTTTTGTTCATCATGTATAGAGTATAACAAAACTGTAATTATAATGACATTTATAAATCTTGAAACGAATTATAAATGTATGCTATAATTCTTTTTAGAAAAATAGATTTGCCTTTAACAGTAAGTATATTGGAGTGATAAATAGTATGTCATTGTGTATGGGATGTATGCAGGAAATCGGCAATGAAACCATATGCCCGAACTGCGGCTTTGACAGTTCCGAGCAGCAGTCAGCGCCGTACCTGCCCTATGGCACAGTGCTCGCCGACCGCTATATTGTCGGCGCGGGCATTGACACCAACGGCGAAAGCACCCGTTACCTCAGCTTTGACAAGCAGACGGGCAACGTCGTTATCATCTGCGAGTTCCTGCCCATGGGCTTGTTTGACCGCGCGGAGGATACGACCGAGCTAAAGGTCAATTACGAGGATCGTCTGGTGTTCCGCAAGCTTAAAGATGAATTTGTAAATTACTATCGCATCGTGTCCGAGCTGCGCGAGTTCTCGGCGCTGATGGATGTTCATAATGTTTTTGAAGAAAACAATACAGCCTATGTGGTCGAGGAAAACGAAGACCTGATCCCCTTTACGGAGTATGTTAAGCGCAGCAGCGGAAGCATAGAGTGGGATATCGCACGTCCGCTCTTTATGCCCGTTATCTCCGCGCTGGAGGCTCTGCACAAGAGAGGCGTCGGTCACTACGCGATCGCTCCGAAAAACATGTATATCACTTCTTCGGGCAAGATCAAGATCTCTGGCTTTTCGACCGAAAACGAGCGCAAGCGCGGCACCGCACTTAAATCGCAGCTGTTCAAGGGCGCTGCCGCTCCCGAGCAGTACGAAGATAATTTTCCGCTTGACGAGATCACCGATATCTACGGCTTTTGCGCAACGCTGTTTTACGCGCTGACGGGTCATCTTCCCAAGAGCGCTCCCGAGCGTTTGAAGGACAGCCGCCTGCTTATGAGCACCAACACCGTAAAGAAGCTGCCGCCCCACGTGGTTTCGGCGCTTGCAAACGGCTTGCAGGTCGAGCGCGAGACCCGTATCACCGATTTTGACGAGCTTCGCTCTCAGCTTTCCGTCGCTCATACCGCAAAGGCGATACAGGACGAGATCTCCCGTACCGCGAGCATGAGCCTTTCGCAGGGCGAGGCGTCTCAAAAAGGCAAAAACGGCATGTCTGGTACGACGATATTTATTATTTCGGCGGCTGTTACCGCGCTGATTTTGGGCATCATCGGCGTATTTTGGCTGATGCAGAATCCGCTTGCGAGCATGTTCGGCGGAAACCGCGTAGGAACTGAGCCGACCACTCAGGCGACCGAGTGGACAGGAGCAACCATTCCCAAGCTGACGGGCATGACCTTTGCCGAGGCGGAGGAGTCTGTAAAGAGCAATCCGCAGATCAAGCTGCTCAAAAATATCAACGACGAATACAGCAACGACGTTGCCGAGGGCGATATCATGACTCAGAATCCGCCCGCCGGAACGAAGGTCGATCAGGAGGACACCATTCTTATCAGCCTTACGATAAGCAAGGGCAAACAGAACCGCGAGCTTCCCAAGCTCGAAGGCCTTACCATTGACGAGGCTTCCAAGGCGCTTGCAAAGCAGGGCTTGCTTGCGACCCCCGAGTACCAGTACAACGACAAGTACAACGACGGGATCGTTGTCGGATACAAGGACGGTCAGGCAGGCGATTCCGTTGAGTATGGCAAGAATGTCACTATCATTATCAGCAAGGGCAAGGAACCTACCGACGAATCAGGCGACGAATAAAGGCAATATTATCAGCCGAATGTTTCACACAAGCATGAAACATTCGGCTTTTGTGTGTTTTGCACAAAAATCAATTCTGTTTTTTTATCTTTAAACTGTATTTTCGTTGCAAATGCAATGTCACTTTTTGCGGATTTGTTGTATCATATAGATAGTAAAAAGTAAAAGGTTTTTAGGTAATAACGGAGATTCCGGTTTCTTATTGATTTTCATGATTTATTCCTTCTATAACCCAATATACCCCCTAAAACAACCGAAGTGACAACTTCGGTTGTTTTTCCGTGCGCTGAAAACCATTGCCCCGTATGGTAAACACCGATACGGGGATTTTTTTTCGACTTTTTTCTTCAATATTCTTTACAAATCGACCCAAATCATAGTATAATAAAACAGTATGTATCATAATTGTAAATCATTTTTACTGATTTGGAGGTATTATGAAACGGACAATTGCGATTTTTCTGTCTTTGACGCTGATTATTACGGCGCTTTGTACCGTTGCATCCCCGGCGTTCGGCGTTCCGCTGTATGACGACGTCCGCGTTTCTTCCGACGGCGATTGGAAATACGTCGTCCAAAACGATGGGACAGCCAAAATCACGGACTATAACGGTTTGGATCTAATTTTGAAGATCCCCGAGCAAATCGACGGTTTGAACGTAACGGAGATCGGCACGGGCGCTTTCTACGGCAGTGACATTGCTTCGGTCAGCGTTCCGTATTGCGTAAAAACCATCGGCTGGTGGGCGTTTTACGGCTGCAACTTTCTCAGCGAGGTAAAGCTCGCAAGCGGCGTTCAGCGAATCCTGTTCGGCGCGTTTATCAACTGTCTGGAGCTACGTGAGATCGAGCTTCCGCCAACGGTTTATCAGATAGACAACGACGCGTTCGCGGTCAGCGTGTCCACCGAAACCGACGTCGAGGATTCCGACGGCAAGCGCAAGGTGAATGTCCAGACCTACTTCAACGACTCGGATTTTGTTATCAGGGGCTACGAGGGCACACGCGCCGAAACCTACGCCAAAGAAAGCTACCTGACGTTTGACAGCGTCGGAAAGCTCAGCTTCGGCGACCTCAACGACGACGGCGTTCTCAATAACAAGGACGCGATGCTGCTGCGCGGTTACCTTCAAAAGGGAGAAAAGCTGAGCGACGAGCAGAAGTTCAGCGCCGACCTCGACTGCAGCGGAAGGGTCGATGACAACGACCTCGGATCGCTTATGCGCTATCTTGAGGGCAAATGCGCCTATAATGACTTAAAGCCGTTTTCGGGCTCCTTTACCCGCACCAATTATCTGTACGGCAAATCCCTGTGCTGTATCGGCGACAGCGTGTGCAAGGGCACGGGCACCGATATCATGGGTGAAAAGCTGTACTCCTATTATAACTACCTCTGCGACCTCTACGGAATGAAGGGCAAAAACAACTCCTACGGCGGCATTACCTTAGCCAAGCAAAAAAACAAAAAGGGCGACCGCCGCAGTATCGCGGAGCGCGTTCAGGAGTTGAAGGATCGCCGCGACGTGATCGTGGTCGAGGGAGGCTTTAACGATCTTTTTCAGGAAATCAAGATCGGCAAGGTCACAAAGGACAGCGACAAAAGCGGCAAGTATGACGAATACACCACCGCAGGCGCTATGGAAAAAATCTGCTGGTATCTCCAAAAGAATTACAAACAGTCTTTAAAGCTTTTCGTTTTGGGTCACAAAATGACCGGTGAGAAAAAGCAGGAGGAATACTGGAGCGTGATGCGGAGAATACTGAAAAAGTGGGATATACCCTATGTGGATATTTCCGAAGAAAGCGATTTTTGTGATTTTAACGAGGAGATCACCGATCAGTATTTCAGCACGGTAGGCGCTGTCGGAAAGGGCGACGGCATCCATCCCTGCGCCTATACCCACGCCAATATCTACGGCCCCATTATCGACAAAAAGCTCAACGAGCTGGCTGCCTCGGGCAGCTCCGTGACGTTTCCCGTCAAAAGCGTGGACTTGGCAATGGGAGAGGGCTACAGCCAGATCCCTGTCTATAGGGGAACCAACTACTTTGTCAATTTCAAGTTTTCATCCTCGGAGCCCGACATCGTTTCGGTTGACAAATTCGGCAAGGTGAAAGCCAACGGCGTCGGCACCGCTTATATCAAGGTCGAAGCTGACGACGGGACCTTCGGTTCCTATGAGGTCAACGTCAAAAAACTGCCCCTCTGCGTGTTCCTGAACGAACGAGTTCTGGAGCTTAGGCAGGGAGACAGCTATCAGCTGCGCGAGATACTGCTGCGTGGCACGGCTTCCTACCGCAATACCTTTATTTCGACCAATCCCTCGGTGATCTCGGTCAGCGCCGACGGCGTTGTTAAAGCGCGCGGCGCCGGTACCGCCAAGGTCGTTTGCAAAGCCTGCAACGGTGTGACCGCAGAATGTACCGTCACCGTTACGGAAGCCGAATAGTGTTTTATACTGATATTCACCAAAACGCCTTAGCGTCTGTCGCTGAATAAAGCGTTTTAATGAAAATTAGTATCAGGAGGTTTTATGAAAACAAAACGGATCGTTTCTTTCAGGCAAGCCGCGCGCTTTGAATTGCGCGGTGTTGCCTTTATACTGTTTTTATGTGCGCTGCTGAGCTTGAGCGCCTGCTCGCAGAAGGAACCGAGACCCTCGATACCTCTGATCACCTCCGAGCCGCCCACCACCGCGCGTCCCACCGAGCCGCCGGATGCAAAGCTCGACAAGATGATAAGCGATATGACCCTTGAAGAAAAGGTAGGGCAGATGTTCTTTGCGCGCTGTCCCGACACAAACGCCGCGGAAGCTGTCTCGCAGTACCATATCGGCGGATACGTGCTTTTCGGACAGGATTTCTTCAACAAAACCAAGGAAGAGGTCGTCGGCAATATCCAAAGCTATCAGCAGGCAGCCGATATACCGCTGCTGATCGGCGTGGACGAGGAAGGCGGCGACGTCGTCAGGGTAAGCGACAACATGTATTTCAGCGACACGCCCTTTGCTTCTCCGAAGAACAATTATCTGAGCGGCGGCTGGGACGCGGTTCAGACTACCGAAACCGCCAAGGCTGAGATGCTGACCTCCATCGGAGTAAACGTAAACCTCGCTCCTGTCTGCGACGTGGTCTCCGACCCCAACGCCTTTATGTACAGCCGTTCGTTCAGCGATAAAACGGACGAGGTGAGCGAGTTTGTGACAAAAGTCGTTTCTATCGCCTCAGAGCATCATTTGGGAAGTGTGCTAAAGCATTTCCCGGGTTACGGCAACAATGTCGATACCCACACGGGCATTGCGGTGGACGAGCGTGAACTCGGCGATCTCCAAACCAACGACCTTCCTCCGTTTCAAAAGGGGATAGACGCGGGAGCGGACTGCGTGATGGTTTCTCACAATATCGTCAACTGCTGGGACAGCAAAACACCCGCTTCCCTTTCTCCGACGGTTCATCAGTATTTGAGAAAGGATATGAAATTCGACGGCGTGATAATAACCGACGATCTGGTGATGGAGGCTATCACGCAATACACCGGCTCGGATACCTCCGCGGTTGCAGCCGCGAAATGCGGCAACGATATGCTGTGCTGTTCCGATTTGGAGACTCAGTACCCTGCGGTGCTGAGTGCGGTACAAAACGGCGATATACCGGAAAAACAGGTTGACGAAAGCGTTAAGCGCATCCTTAAATGGAAGCAGAAGCTCGGTTTGATTTCCGAAAAAACGAGCGATCGGCTATGAGCGATATTTTTGACTATTTAAAATGGCGCGGAGATTTAAGCTTTGATCAGGACAGCTTCAACGCCGTTGACGCGCTGATTTTGTCGCGTCTTTCCTACCTGCCCTTTGAGGATGTGGTTCCAAAGTCCTTCGGACACGGCGTCAGTCTGCAATTTGCCGCGCTTGCGTTTTCTCCGTCGGACAACGGAGGCGACGTGCTGTGGAAGCTGGATCCCGACCTGTTGAAATCGGCGGCAGCGTCGGCGCGGTTTGCGAATATCAAGCTTTCGGGATACCTAAGCGAACGCGATTATGAAAGCAAAATGCAGTTCTGCGCGGTCGTGTTTGAGCTCAGTGAAGAGCTGCGCTTCATTGCCTATCGCGGTACGGACGGCAGCTTTATTGGCTGGGAGGAGGATTTCCGCATGTTTATTTCGCCCACGCTTCCGTCTCAGGAGCAGGCGCTGCGCTATTTTGAGGCGGCGGCTCAGTTTTCCGATTGCCGCTTTATCTTAGGCGGTCATTCCAAGGGCGGAAATCTGGCGATTTACGCCGCGACCAACAGCGAGCCCTCGTTAAAAAAGCGGATATGCGGCATCTATAATTTTGACGGTCCGGGGTTTCGCGGCGACGTGATAAAATCCTCCGGTTTTGCCGACGTAAAGGACAGGCTGCACAGCTATGTTCCGCAGTCCTCGATATTCGGCATGATGCTCGAGCACGACGAGGATTTTGCCATTGTGAAAAGCCGCAGCAAGAGCTTTATGCAGCATGACATCTACAGCTGGGAGATCAATGTAAACGACTTTGAATACCTTGACAGCCTCACAAATTCAGGTTATTTCGTTGAGCATACATTTGGTGATTTTTTGGAAAAGCTCAGTGATGAAGAAAAGGAAAGCTTCACAAAGGCGTTTTTCTCTGTACTGGAAAGCACGGACAACACCGATTTTCGGGAGATCATAAAGTCTCCCGTTTCGGGTTCGGCAGCTATGCTCCGCTCGCTGAAAAACCTGAACAAAACAGAGCGCTCCGCGTTGAGCAAGGCGATCATCGAAGCGGTCAGGAGCGCTAAAGACAATTTGTCTTATTTGCACTGATACGGTGAGGCAGCCCCCACTGTTATAAATCGCATAAGAACCGCAGCAGGGTGCTGCGAATTAAAACAGATTCAAATCACGGACGGAGTTGAATGATCCAACTTCGTCTGTTTTGCTGTGTATTTCAGAAAAATAAAAAAGCAGACGAGCTTTGCGATACGGTTTTCGCAAAGCTTTTGTCTGCTTTATAAATAAAGAATTATATTTTCTCGAAGCGTCTGACCTGCCGTCCGTCATGCCAAACGGTTTCTCCGAACATGTCGTAGGGTCTTGCCCACACTTCGTTTGGAGCTTTCAGGCTGCGGTAGATCACCAGCTTTTCGCCTGTCTCGCTGTGCTTGGCAAAGGAGATGACTTCATATTCATTGCCCTTGAAGTGGCGGTACCTTCCGAGGGTGATCTCCTCATTTTTCGGCGCGGGTTTTTCGGTCGGTTCACTTTTTGCTTCGGCGCCGGGCTCCAAACGGAAGCTGCCGTCGTTCACTACCAAGATCCGGGTCGAGTACGGCGGCACGGGAAGCTCGCACCAGCCGCTGCACTCAAACACCTCGTTGCCGTTGAGCACATCGGTGAGCTTAGCCGAGCACCGTGAGTCAAAGCCGACGCGTTCCTCGTGATCGGTCAGGTTGAACATCACAAACACGGTTTGAAGATCGGTGAAGCGTTTGTAAACAAGGGTCTCATTTTTGATGCTGACGTTTTCAAACCGACCGTATTTCAGCGCTTCCAGACCCGAGCGCACCGCGCCTAACTTGGCGATGTGGCTGCATAGCTGCTCATTGGCGTTCGGTACGTTGTTTAGGTCAAGGCAGGGGCGCAGGTCGTAGTCGCTGTTTCGCGTGCGTCTGCCCTCAATGCCGAACTCGCTGCCGTAGTAAACGGAAGGCACACCGGGCATGGTGTACAGCATGGAATACACGTTGAACAGATGGTTCTTGTCGCGCAGGTCGCTTGCGACTCGGTTCACGTCGTGATTGTCAGCGAAGTTGTAGGTGTAAATATCCTGATATATTCCGCCGTTTTGGAACTGCCTTTGGAGCGAATGCGCGATCTCAAAATAGTTGTGGTCGTTGTGGCTTGAATAAATGCCCTTGTAGCATTCGTAGTTGGTGACGGAATCGAGCATTTCACTGTTTGCCCAACGGCTGTAGTCGCCGCCCACAACCTCGCCGAAAAGCCAAAAGTCGGGCTTTTTGCTTCGGCACAGCCGCTTGAGCTGCCTGAAAAAGTCAAAGTCAATGACGTTTGCCGCGTCAAGGCGCAGTCCGGAGATGTCAAATTCGTCGATCCAGAAGCTGACCGCGTCGAGCAGATAGTTTACCACGTCGGGGTTTTTGAGGTTCAGCTTGACCAGATCGTAGTGACCCGACCAGCCCTCATACCAAAACGGGTCACCGTATGGACTGCTGCCGTTGAAGTTGAGGTTTTGGAACCAGCTGCAATAGGGGGAGTCCCACTTGTTTTTCTGCACGTCCCTGAATGCCCAAAAATCTCTGCCGACGTGGTTGAACACGCCGTCGAGCATAACTCGGATACCGTTTTGCTTCAGGGCTTGGCAGATTTTTTTGAAGCTCTCGTTGTCGCCCAAACGCGAGTCAACCTTTTTGTAGTCGATCGTGTCGTAGCCGTGGCGCGAGCTTTCAAACAGCGGATTAAAAAGTACCACGTTTACGTGCAGCCGCTTTAGGTGGTCAATGATATCGTAAATCTTGTCCAGACGGTAGCTTTGCACGAAGTCGTTTTCCTTCGGCGCTCCGCAGTAGCCCAGCGGATATACATTGTAAATAACGGACTCATGAATAAAGCTCATAGTGTTTTGAATGCTCCTTGTAAAAAAATGTCGTGTTTTGTGAAAAAAGCGCAACTATTTGTGCTTTTCACAAACCACCTCTGTATTATATCACAAAAATAAATATTGTGCAAATGAAAAAATTATGGTACAATAGGAATATCACAAAACGAGAGGATCATTGCTCCATGAAAAAAGTAGTTGAAACCAAGCAAAGAAAGCGTATCCGCATCACCATGTGCGTGCTGTATCTGCTCCAGATTTTGATGTGTACCTTCCCGTTCGTTATGCTCGGCAACGGCGAGAAGTTTAAAGATGAGTCGGTGTTTTCCATGATCTACAAGCCGCTGTTTGGCGGCGGCGATATCGACAGGGTCGGCGGCTTTGTCACCTTTTTGCCCTATGTTCTTTTAGTGATACTGCCGGTGATCGGATTTTTCCTTTGCGCGCTTGACAGGGAGCGCAATATCAAAAACGTCTGCGCTGTGCTTATCAGCCTGATCGGAGTAATGCTGATACTCAGCGCTGTTCCGGGCTACGCCATTCTGTTCGGCGCGGTGGTGCAGATCCTCACATACATTATCCTGACCTTTTTGGCGACAGCGGCGATGCTCAGCCGTCTGAACAAGGAACCCGACCCGATCCCGGAAAAGGAAATGAATAAGCTGAAAAAATAAAGGCTAAAATAATAAAAGCTAAAATAATCAAAAAGACGACCTGCGGCGGTCGTCTTTTATATTTTTCTGTAAGAATTAAAATTCCGCGAAAACAAGGTGCGCGTGAGCGTTGTCCATGGCGAGCTTTTCGCCGTTTTCGTCCCTGATATAGCCGAACAGCCTTCCGAAGATCACCTCGGTTTTGTCCATGACCGCGCTCATCGGTTCGCCGCGCACGGTAAAGGGCTTAAAGGTTAGGTCGAGCGTTTCGCCGTCGTCGGAAAAATAAAACGGTCTGCCCTCGCGGCTCGTTGTTCCGCGCACATTTATCTGCGGCAGCTTGCGGATAGCGCGGTTGATAAAGTAACAGTTTTCGTTGCCGTAGCGGTTGTCACCAACGCGGCTTGCAAGGTTCAGCGAAACGCGGTTGCCGCCGATAAGCGTGTCGCAGCACAGCCGCTGATAGTTGTGGACTCTCGGCTTGCAAAAGCGCGCGGAGTCAAAATACGCGAAGGTGTTTTCTTCTTTTAAAGAATATTCCAGTCCGCCGACGCGGATCACTCCCTGAGCGCGGAACTTAGGCGCAAAGCGCTTCATGTAGTAATATCGGCGGTTGCGCTCAAACGGCGCGAGTATGTTCAGGCTTTCGCCGCGCAGCTCGGTGAGCAGAAGATTGCAGTACAGGTTTTTGATCCCTCCGAAGTCGATAAAATCGCATTTCAGTATCCTGCCGTCAACGCTGTGGGTGATTTGAAGCTGGATCTGCCTGTCGGTATAGAGCAGCTCGCCCTTTACGGGAGATTCGGGGAGATCGGTTTTGGCGAAGTTTAGTTTTTTTATTATGCAGTCGTGGATTACGCCGCCGTGCAGCAAATCGGCTACTGCGATCTTTACGGCGAAATGGCGGCCGTAGTTTTCCACACACAAATACATTGAAGCCTCGCCGTTGTTGACAAAATAGCAGTCGCGTTCGCAGTGGCGCGTCGCCTTGCTTTTGGATTTGTTGTAGGCAAACATCGGCTTCCTTGCCCAGCCTGCCTGCATAACCTCTCCGTCCTGCTCAAACACATAGCAGGGTGTGGTGATTTCACGTTGCACAAATTTCACTCCAATAAATACTGTTCCAAAATATCATAGCAAAAGTTTTTTTGCTTTTCAAGAATAATAACAAAACTGTAAAAATAAAAGCAATGTTGTTCATGCTCATATTTACCCGACGCCGGGAATAAATCTTTACCGAAACTATTTTACAGCGACGGGAATGATTAATTTGAAGAAATATGTCGTGTTACTGCCGTTGATTTTACTGCTGCTGTGCGGCTGCGGATCAAGGGCGACCGGTGCGTCTCACGAGCTGACCGATTATTCATGGAGCGCCCGTCAGCGCTCGGGCAGCGAGGTGACGCTGACCTTCACCGCCGACCGCGCGTGTTTGGCTATCGTCAGTCCGAAGGAAGTGACGCGCATTGAGGGAAAGTATCTGGCAAGCGACAGGGAATTGGTGATATTTATGCCGCAAATCGCTCAAACCTACGGCTTTTCCTACACGCCGCGCGGCAGGCTGCTCGACCTTCACCGCGGAAGAGCTACAATCACCCTGAAAAAGAAGTGAAAAAATGTTGCGCCGAGCCGCAGATTGTGATATAATATTTTAGAATGTACTTTTTAGGGCGGAGGTGCGGATTTGGTTGTATTCGGCATTGACCCGGGCTACGCGATCGTAGGCTGGGGAGCTATCAGCTTTCGTAATAACGCCTACAAAGCGCTCGGCTTCGGCGCGGTGGAAACCCGCGCGCACACGGATTTTAATCAGCGGCTGGAATACATCTACGACGAGCTGTCCGCGATCCTAAAGCGCTGCCGTCCCGACGCGCTCGCGATCGAGCGGCTCTATTTTCAGAACAATCAAAAAACCGCGATCAAGGTGGCGCAAGCAAGGGGAGTGACCCTGCTTGCGGCTCAAAAGCTCGGCATTCCGATTTTTGAATACACACCCTTGCAGGTCAAAACCGCCGTGACGGGCTACGGCAAGGCAAAAAAGCCGCAGGTGATGGAGATGACGCGCAGACTGCTCAACCTCAGCGAAACGCCAAAGCCCGACGATACCGCCGACGCGCTCGCCATAGCGATCTGTCACGCGCAGGCGGCAGGCTCCGAGCTGCGCATGAGACTGCGCCAAAGCGGCAGGCTTTGAAATAAGGTTTTTACTACTCACTGAGTGCATAACAAAGGAGACAAAATGTTTTATTCCGTCAGAGGAAAACTTATCCATACCACATCTTCAACAGCAGTGGTGGAGTGCGGCGGCGTCGGCTACAACTGCCAGACTACGATAAACACTTTAAAACAGATCAAGCCAAACACCGAGGTCACGCTATACACATATCTGAATGTGAGAGAGGACGCTATGGAGCTGTTCGGCTTCGCCACGACGACAGAGCTGGAGACCTTCAAAACGCTGATTTCAGTCAGCGGAGTCGGTCCGAAAGCAGGGTTGGCTGTTTTGTCGGAGCTTACGCCTGAGCAGGTCGCAATGGCGATAGCTTCAAATGATATCAAGACTATCACACGAGCTCAGGGCGTCGGTAAAAAAATCGCCCAGCGCATTATTCTTGAGCTAAAGGACAAGCTTGCAAAAGCGATGAGCGGCAGCGACGATATGAGCGCCGTAACCTCCGCGGCGGCGACCGTGGCGGCAGGCAACGTACCCAAGGCGGTCGAAGCGCTGGGAGTGCTCGGTTACGCACCCTCGGACGTGACTCCGGTGCTTAGTCAGTTTGACAGCAGCCTGCCCGTTGAGCAGCTGATCGCCATGACCTTAAAACAGATGGGACGAAAATAACCTATGAGCAATATGCAATTCTCGGAAGAATTTGATTTTGAAAACCGAATCATGGACGCCGCAGAGATACCCGAAGATGTTTCCGAGGGAGAAAACCCGCTGCGTCCGAAAAATTTGGACGAATATATCGGACAGGACAAGGCAAAGGAAAACCTGCGCGTGTTCATCGAAGCGGCAAAGCTCAGAAACGAAACGCTCGACCACGTGCTTCTCTACGGTCCTCCCGGACTGGGAAAAACCACTCTTGCAGGCATAATCGCCAACGAGCTGGGAGTTTCCTGCCGCATCACCTCGGGACCCGCGATAGAAAAGCCCGGCGATCTTGCGGCTCTGCTCACGAATCTCAACGAGGGCGACGTGCTGTTTATCGACGAGATACACCGTCTCAGCCGCGCTGTTGAGGAAGTGCTCTATCCCTCAATGGAGGACTTTGCGATTGATATAATCACCGGCAAGGGACAGATGGCGGCGAGCTATCATCTGCCTCTGCCGCGCTTTACGCTGGTGGGCGCGACCACCCGTGCCGGTCAGCTTACAGCTCCTCTGCGCGACCGCTTCGGAGTGGTGCTGCGGCTGGAGCTTTACACCCCCGAGGAGCTTGGACGGATCGTAACGCGCAGCGCAGGCATACTGGGAATAGATATCGACAGCGACGGCGCGCTTGAGATAGCCTCGCGTTCACGCGGTACGCCGCGTATCGCCAACCGTATGCTGAAACGCGTGCGCGATTTCGCCCAGGTGATGAGCGACGGCGTGATAACCTGCGACGTTGCGCGAACCGCGCTCGACAGGCTTGAGATCGACGAGCTGGGGCTTGACCAAAACGACAGGCGTATGCTCGAAGCCATAATCCGCTTTTACAACGGAGGTCCCGTGGGACTTGAGACCCTTGCCGCCGCGATCGGCGAAGAGGCGGTCACCATCGAGGACGTTTACGAACCGTATCTTTTGCAGATCGGCTTTCTCAGCCGAACGCCGCGCGGAAGATGCATAACCGCCGAGGGCTGCCGACATTTGGGCTACGACTTTCCAAAGGGCGCCGTCATCGGCGCTGTGACCCAGCCGAATCTGTTTGGGGAATAGCGGTCTGCGCCGAAACTTCGGCGGCAAAGCGAGTCTTTATGCTGAAAAGCAACAGGAGAAATAATATGCGACTATCCGAAAACTGGAAGGACTATGAACTTATCGACGCTTCCGACGGCGAGCGGCTGGAGCGGTGGGGGGATATCATACTGATCCGTCCCGATCCGCAGATCATCTGGTCAACCGACCGCAAGGATCCGCTCTGGCGGCAGGCGCACGCGCGCTATCACCGCTCCAACAAGGGCGGCGGTCACTGGGAAGCGTACAAAAAGGTGCCCGACCGCTGGACTATCGGCTATCGGGGACTGACCTTCAATATCAAGCCGATGGGCTTTAAGCACACGGGTGTTTTCCCCGAGCAGGCGGTCAACTGGGATTTTGCCGCTCAAAAAATCAAAGCGGAAAAACGTCCGCTCAGGGTGCTCAACCTCTTTGGCTACACGGGCTGCGCTACGCTTGCGTGCATGAACGCGGGCGCTTCGGTCTGCCATGTGGACGCGTCCAAGGGCATGGTGCAGTGGGCTAAGGAAAACGCTCAGTCAAGCGGTATCGCCGACCGTCCCGTGCGCTGGCTGGTGGACGACTGCGTAAAATTTGTGCAGCGTGAGATCCGCCGAGGCAACCGCTACGACGGTATCATCATGGATCCTCCGTCCTACGGCAGAGGTCCGGGAGGCGAGGTCTGGAAGCTCGAGGAGCAGCTTTATTCGCTGGTCCGGCTGTGCAAACAGGTGCTCAGCGACGACCCCGTATTCTTTATTTTGAATTCCTACACCACAGGCCTGTCGCCTGCGGTCATGCAATATTTGCTCGGCGTGCTGCTGCAAAAGGACTTCGGCGGCACGGTGTCAAGCGACGAAATCGGACTGGCGGTGACCGACACGGGACTTATCCTGCCCTGCGGCTCAACCGCGATTTGGGAGAAATAAACATGAATTTTATTTCCATACAAGACTTGTATTTTTCGTATGCCGACGAAACCGACCCTCAGCCCCATGTCAACGCGGTTGACGGCGTGAGCCTCACTATTGACAAGGGCGAGTTTGTGGCGGTTATCGGTCATAACGGCTGCGGAAAATCCACTCTCGCAAAACATCTTAACGCCATGCTGCTGCCCGACAGTGGCAAGGTGATCGTGGACGGCGACGACACATCGGACGAAACCAAAACGTGGGATATCCGCGAACGGGTCGGTCTGGTGCTGCAAAATCCCGACAACCAGCTGGTCGCAGGGATAGTTGAGGAGGATGTGGCGTTCGGCCCCGAAAACCTCGGCGTAGAGCCCGGGGAGATACGCAGACGCGTTGATGAGGCGCTGAAAGCGGTGGATATGTACGAATACCGCGAGCACGCGCCCCACAAGCTTTCGGGCGGACAAAAACAGCGCGTAGCCATTGCAGGAGTGCTGGCGATACAGCCGCAGTGCATCGTGCTCGACGAGCCTACCGCCATGCTCGACCCCAACGGCCGCGACGAGGTGATGAACACCCTGTTAAAGCTCAACCGCGAGCGCGGCATCACCGTTGTGCTGATCACCCACTATATGGACGAGGCTGTGAAAGCCGACCGCGTTGTGGTCATGGACAGCGGAAGGATACTGACTCATGGCACGCCCGAAGAGGTGTTCTCGCAGGTCGAGCTGCTGAAAAAGCACCGTCTCGATGTTCCGCAGGCAGCGGAGCTTGCCTATCGGCTGCGCGGCTGCGGCGTGAAGCTCGACAAGATCCCGCTTGAAGCGGACGAATGTATAAAAATGCTCGGGGAGGCAATGAAATGAGTTGTGTTCTGGAGCTGCAAAATATCGGCTTTACCTACGGTCTCGGCACGCCTTTTGAAAAACGCGCCGTTGACGGTGTGAGCCTGAAAATAGAAAAAGGCGAATTTATCGGAGTCATCGGTCACACAGGCTCGGGTAAATCCACGCTGGTTCAAATGCTGAACGGGCTGATCCGCCCCACCGACGGCAGGGTGCTGCTCGACGGAAGGGATATCTGGGAGCAGCCGAAAAAAATACGCGACGTGCGTTTCCGCGTCGGCATGGTGTTTCAGTATCCGGAGTACCAGCTGTTTGAGGAAACCGTCTACAAGGATATAGCTTTCGGCGCCGTGAACAAGGGTCTGGAGGGCGAAGCGCTGGACAAGGCAGTGCGCGACGCGGCTGCCTTCACGGGCGTAAAGGAAAGCCATCTTGAAAAATCACCCTTTGATCTGTCGGGCGGTGAAAAGCGCAGAGTCGCTATCGCAGGCGTTATCGCCATGGATCCCGACGTTTTGGTGCTCGACGAGCCCACGGCAGGACTTGACCCCATGGGACGCGAGATACTGCTCAGTCAGATCGTAAACTACCACAAGCAGCGCGGCACCACCGTTTTGCTGGTGTCCCACACAATGGAGGACATAGCCCGTGTAGCGGACAGGATATTGGTTATGAACCATGGCTGTCCCGAGATGTTTGAAGCCACCAAAAAGGTTTTCGCGCAGGGCGAAAAGCTGCGCGAAATGGGCTTGCGCGTGCCTCAGATCACCACTATCACCGAGACCCTGAGACAGCGCGGCGTAAACGTGCCGGACGGTGTGCTTACGGTCGATGAGGCGGTCGACGTACTGCTTCCCCTGCTGAAAAAGGAGGGACGAACATGGTAAGAGATGTTGCTTTCGGTCAGTACTTTCCGGGAAACAGCCTGATCCACCGGCTGGATCCGCGCGGCAAGATCCTGATGTTCATCGCCTATATCGTTATTATTTTCTGTACCTTTAACTATGCTTCGCTGGGGATCGTCGCGGCGTTTACCGCGCTCTTTATTATCCTCAGCCGCATATCTCCGAAGTTTTATTTAAAAAGCATGAAGGTGATCCTCTTCATCGTGCTGTTCACCTCTGTGCTCAACCTGTTTTACGGGACGGGCGATCCGATTTGGCAGTGGGGTATCATAAAGGTGACGTATGACGGCATCAACCGTGCGGTTTTCGTAACGGTTCGCATAGTTTGTCTGATTCTGGCAAGCTCGTGCCTGACCTTCACCACCTCGCCCACCGCGCTGACCGACGCTATCGAGCGGCTGATGAAGCCGCTGAAGGCGATCCGCTTTCCCGTACACGAGGTCGCCATGATGACCTCTCTTGCGCTGCGGTTCGTGCCGACCCTGCTCGAGGAGACCGACAAGATAATGGCGGCGCAAAAGGCGAGAGGCGCGGACATGGAAGGCGGAAACCCGATCCAACGCGTCAAGGCGCTGGTGCCCGTGTTGGTGCCGCTGTTTGTGTCGGCGTTTAGGCGGGCTTACGACATCGCCACCGCAATGGAGTGCCGCTGTTACCGGGGCGGCGCAGGACGAACACGAATGAAATCCATCCACATGAGCGGGCGTGACGCTGCTGCGTTTGTGCTGCTGCTGTTGACGCTCGCGGGAGTGATAATATGCAATATCCTGATTCCGTCGGCAGTTTGATAAAAAACCAAACTCCGAAGCCTGACGGCGCGGCGGCAAGGAACCTTTTGCTCACGATCTGTTACGACGGCAGGGCGTTCCACGGCTGGCAGATACAGCAGAACGCCTACACCGTGCAGGAGGCGTTTCAAACCGCGCTGACGAAGATAATCGGCGGCGACTTCGACCTGAAAGGCTGCAGCCGCACCGATACGGGCGTTCACGCCAATATGTACTGTATCAGCCTGAAAACCGCGCACCCGATTCCTGCGCCGAGGCTAAAGGCGGCGCTCAACCGCTGGCTGCCACTTAGCGTGGCGGTTCTGGACTGTTCGGAGGCAGACTCGGATTTTCACGCGCGGTACAGCTGTAAAAGCAAGGAATACATATATAAGATCTGGAACAGTGAAGTGCGCAATCCTTTTTTGGAGGGTTACGCGCTGCACTATCGCTACGCGCTTGATGAAAAGCTGCTCAATGAAGCGGCTCAGGCGTATGTCGGATGCCACGACTTTACCTCGTTCTGCACTCAGGATAACCGCGAAACAGGAGATTTGACGCGAAACGTAAAGGCGTTTTCCGTCACCCGCGAGGGAGATATGGTGCTGATGCGCGTAGAAGCGGACGGCTTTTTGTACAACATGGTGCGCATTATGGTGGGAACGCTGCTGAGGATCCAGCAGGGCAAAATAGCTCCCGACGCTATTCCCTCCATCATAGAAAAAAAGGACAGGCAGTTCGCGGGTCCCACCGCGCCCGCCTGCGGATTATATTTGAACAGAGTAAACTATAATTAAGGCAACACCGCACAATTCAAGGCGCACGTCTTGCTTGAATCTTATTCCGTCAGCTTGCCCAAAAAATCTCGGCAAGGCGGCAGCCTTACCTCAATTTATTTGAGCAACCTGACGAAAAATCTTACTGCGCAATCCGCACACCTGAATTATGCGGTATTGCCTTAAGCCGAAATTCGGCAGTCGGAAGAATAGAGAAGTCGGAAGAATAGAGAAGTTGGAAGTATAGAGTTGAAAGTTTGCATTGCAGACGCCGTTAATTCACGGGGAGTAAACAGATGTATAAGAAAATGAAGGGGCGCTATGAAAAGCGCCGTAAAAAAGTTAAGGGACGTTATGAGGATCGCAGGCGTCAAAGCGACCGAAAGGTTCTGAGCTATGAGGACATGCCGCTCGACGATTACGAGCAGGAAAAAACCGACCTGTCGCCAAAGGCTGTCAAAAAGCTTGTTTTGGGCTGCTGCGCCGTGCTGCTTGCAGGACTTCTCGTGTTTGCTTTCGCCAACCGCGATAAGCTCACATGGGACAACCTGAGCATGTGGTGGAACTACGACGTGCTGGGAAACGCCGGAAAGGGCTATCCCGTCAATATCATCGGCTCCGACGTTGACGCGCGCAATTTCACCGTCAATCAGGGGAGAATAGCTTACGCCTCAGATACCTCCTTCGTCACCCTGAACAGCTCGGGCAGCGAGGTGGCTAACGTGCAGCTTCGTTATTCCAAGCCCGTAATGAAGAGCGCCGAAAACAAGTATCTCACCTACGGGATCGGCGAGTCGGCATATCAGATCCAGAGCTTTGACAAAAACGAGTTCTCGGGCGAGGCTGAAAACGTGATCTACACGGGCGATATCGCCTCAAACGGCGTATACTGTCTGGTGACTGAGGGCAACGGCTTTTTCAGCCAGCTCAGCGTTTTTGATAAAAACAACAACAGGATATTCAAATATTCTTTTTCGGAATATTATATCACCTCGGTTTCGCTCAACCGCGACGGAACACGCTGTGTCGCGGTCGGCATGACAAGCGATAACGGCGCCGTGAAAACAGGCGTTTATGTGCTCGATTTTCATCAGGAAAAGCCCGTAAGCAAGTACGATATTTCGGGCGACGCGGTGATGGACAGCAAGTATATCGGCTCTAACCGCGCTGTGCTGATCGGTGAAAAGGCGGCGTATATCGTTCACGAGGGAGACAAAGAGGTCAAAACAGTAAGCTATAATGACAAGCTGCTGGTGAATTACTGCTTTAATCCGAGCGGAAACACCTTTGTGCTCGCGCTTTCAGCCAGCGGCGACGGAAGGACATGCCGCCTGTTGAGCTACAGCGACGGAGGCGACGAACGGATAAGCATAGATAATCCTCACGGCGCAGAGTCTGTTTCCGTCTTTAAAAACAGCATCGCCGTGCTCGACGGCAATACGGTTTATTCCTACAACGGTGCGGGTGAACCTGCGTTTTCCGCCTACGCAGGCACAGGCTCCAAATCGGTGGTGCTCACTGCGGATAACCGCGCCTATGTGCTCAGCATCAATCAGGTCAGGAGCATTGAACTGGAAGAGTACAAGCGCTCCGCCTCCGACGATTCAAAATAATACCCATTAAGGAGATTTCATGCTTACCAATATATTGATCATCTCTCTGCTGGTTTTGCTTGCGCTGATCGGCGCGTGGCGCGGAATGGCTCGCACACTGCTCAATTTTGCGGCGGTAGTGCTCTGCTCTATCGTGTCGGACGCCCTTTCGGGAACGCTGGCGCAGTGGATATACACCTCTTTTTTCAGGCAGGACGTTATAGATAGCTTGCAGAGATCGATTGACAGCTACGGTGTTGACGCTGCAACGGCGAACAGCCTCGACAGCGCCCCCTCATGGATCACCGGGCTGCTGTCGCCCTATTTGAACCAGTCAGGCATGTCTCTGAAAGATTTGCAGGCGAGCCTAAAGCTTACAAACGATCCGAGTCTTAGTATCGCTCAAAATCTTGAAAAGCCTATCGGACAGCTTTCCACTACGGTGATCGCTCTTTTGATTTCGATTTTTCTGTTTATTCTGCTGTTTGCGCTGTGCAAGCCGCTGATCCGACATGCAGTGACGGTTTTCAGGATCCCCGTGATCAGTCAGATAGACAGTGTTCTGGGCGGCGTTATCGGTTTTGCCGAGGGTGTAGTGCTGCTGCTGTTCGCGATAAACTTTTTCTATCTTGCGGTTTCAGCCGCCAATCCGAAGCTGTTTGGCAACACGGAATTGTTTGGGGAGTTATTTAATTTGTTCTGTTTCTTTAGCTGACAGACAATGGGGGGAAGATAATGGAAAACAAGAACTGGCAGTTCAAGCCGTCGGATCTTGCGACGGTTCCCAATCTGTTGACCTATTTGCGCTTTCTTTTGGTGGCGCCCTTTGTAGTATTTTTTCTAAATAAGAATTATATTGCCGCAGCGGTCTGTTTCGCGCTTTCGGGACTGAGCGACTGTTTGGACGGATTTTTCGCGCGCAGACTCAACCAGGTGACTTCGCTGGGCAAGATACTTGATCCGATAGCGGACAAGGTCACGCTCGTTTCGGTGGCGGTGTGTATGGTGATCTATATGCCGTCGCTGCTTCCGATAATGCTGGTGATGATAGCAAAGGAGCTTATCATGCTGACGGGAGGACTGGTGCTGCTGATTTTAAAGATAACCCCTCCGCCTGCTCACTGGTACGGCAAGGCGGCGACCATAATATTCTATCTTTCGGTATGCGCCATCATCTTTTTAAAGGCGGTGTTCCAAATCGAGAACGAGACGCTTATTACCGTGACTTTCCTGATCACGGCAGCGGCAATGGTTTTTTCACTGGTGATGTATATACAGCTGATCATTAGGCAAATCCGCCAAAAATAAGCAGCCTAAAGATAATACCATGTTGCTTTTCAGGCTCTATCATGAATTTTGCGTGAAAAGCCTTGCAAAATACCGCGACTTCATTTACAATTAAAGCCAGACCATAGTATATACGATATATGGGGTATATACGGACAGGAGGACTATATGCTTTGCAGCAGATGCGGAAAACGGCAGGCTGTCGTTTTCGTTTCAAATAATTCGCAGCAGAACGCGCCCACGGCGGGTTACTGCCTGACCTGCGCCAAGGAGCTTAGGATCAAACCCGTCGAGGATCTCATCAGCAAGATGGGGATCTCGGACGAGGATCTTGAGACCGTGCAGGATCAGATGAACACTCTCATGCAGGGAATGGGAGAGAACGGCGATATGAGCCAGCTCATGGAGCAGCTCGGCGCCGACAATCTTGCCGAACAGATGGATGAGTTCCGCGAGGAAGCGCCCGGCAGCGACGACGATGATTTTTCACACGGAGCGCCTGCTTTCCCGAATTTTTTCAAGAACTTCTTCGGCGGCGCCGATAACGGCGCTCAGCAAAACGGAACAGCGCAAAAGGGCGGTAGGAAAGAAAAGAAAGAGAAAAAAAGAAAACATATCAATTTGTACTGCGAGGATCTCACCCGAAAGGCACGCGAGGGCAAGATCGACCGCATCATCGGCAGAGAAACAGAGATAGCGCGCGTGATCCAGATTTTATCGCGCCGCACCAAAAACAATCCCTGCCTGATCGGTGAGCCCGGCGTCGGAAAGACCGCTATCGCCGAGGGCTTGGCGCTGCGTATCGCAAACGGCGACGTTCCTCAGCGCCTGCGCCACAAGGAGATCCAGCTGCTCGACCTCACCGCTTTGGTAGCAGGCACCCAGTTCCGCGGTCAGTTTGAAAGCCGCATCAAGGGCTTGGTGTCCGAGATCAAGGAGAGCGGAAACATAATCCTGTTTATCGACGAGGTTCATTCTTTAGTCGGCACCGGAGACAACGAGGGTACGATGAACGCCGCCAATATCCTCAAGCCCGCCCTTTCACGCGGCGAGGTGCAGGTTATCGGCGCTACAACGTTTAACGAATACAGAAAATACATTGAAAAGGACTCCGCCTTGGAGCGCCGTTTCCAGCCCGTCAAGGTCGGCGAGCCTTCCGTTTCACAGACCATTGACATTATCGCAGGCGTAAAGGGCTATTATGAGGCGCACCACCGCGTAGTGGTTGACGACGACATCGTGCGCAAGACAGTGGTGCTCTCGGAGCGCTATATCACCGACCGTTTTCTGCCCGATAAGGCGATCGACCTGCTCGACGAAAGCTGCGCCTGCGCCGCTCTGCGCAACAAGCAGATGGAGCGCTTTGACAAGCTTTCCGATCAAAAGAGCGTGCTCCTGCTTCAAAGAGAAGAGCTGTCGGGCGAGGATAATGTTGACTACGAAAAGTTAGCGGAGGTCAATACCTCACTTGCTCAGATAGATTCGGAGCTGGGACAGATCGACCCCGAGGAGTTACAGTCTCACGTTACCGAGGAGGACATCGCCAAGGTCATCGAGCTTTGGACCGGTATCCCTGCTTCACGTATCCGTGAAAATGAGCTTGCGAAGCTTGCCGATTTGGAGGGCGAGCTGAAAAAGAAAATCATCGGACAGGACGAGGCGGTCGAGAAGCTCGCAAGCGCCATCAAGCGCAGCCGCTGCCAGATCTCTCCGCGCCGCCGTCCGGCTTCCTTTATCTTTGTGGGACCCACGGGCGTGGGAAAAACCGAGCTGGTCAAGGTGCTCAGCCAACAGCTTTTCGACACCCCCGAAACCCTGATCCGTCTTGACATGTCCGAGTTTATGGAGAAGCACAGCGTATCCAAGATCATCGGTTCGCCGCCCGGCTATGTCGGTTACGACGAGGCAGGTCAGGTCACCGAAAAGGTGCGCCGCCGTCCCTACTCGGTGCTGCTATTTGACGAGATCGAAAAGGCTCACCCCGACGTGCTCAATATCCTGCTCCAGATCCTTGACGAGGGCAAGCTGACCGACGCGCACGGCAGAGCCGTCAATTTTGAAAACACCGTAATAGTCATGACCTCCAATGCAGGCTCCGCAGGCAAGGACTCTGCGCTCGGCTTCGGAAAGACCATCGAGGAAGCCTCAAAGGAAAAGGTCATGAAGGCTTTGTCGGATTTCCTTCGCCCCGAGTTTTTGGCGCGTGTGGACGAGGTCATAGTGTTCAATACCCTCAGCGAGGAGGACTACGACAGGATCGCAGGCTTGATGCTCGAGGAATATGTGGCTACTCTGGAGGAAAAGGGCATCCGCTTCACCTATGACAACGAAGCCTGCCGCTGGCTGAGCAAGCAGTCCTGCGGAGGCAAGAGCGGTGCGCGCGATCTGCGCAACACGATACGCCGCGAGGTCGAGGAAAAGATCGCCAACGCCATGATCGAAAACGGCGCCGGCGGTATCTCAGCCATCCACGTTACCTCTGACGGAGAACAGTTGATTTTGCAGACGATCTGATTATAATACTAAACTCAAATAAAAAATAGACAATCTTTGCGGTCTATTTTCCGCAATACTTCGTTGTCGTCCTTGCAAGGCGACAGCCTTGCGGCGTCCTCGATCCTGTCTGACCGTTTTTGCTTGCAATTGAACCTGCTTATTTGCTTATTTAGTGAAACGGTGACCGTTTTTCGCGCAGCATTGTTTCCTGTCAGGGAGATCTCACGGCTATTCGCTGACGCGAATTCGGCTTGCGCCGACCGCTCGAAATGACATGTATAGGAAGAAAAACCAGCAGTGCATTAGCGTTTCAACCTGTAGGGGCTTGCATTGCAAGCCCGCTGCACCGACGTTGTTTCCCTGTCCGCATATTGATAGGAGCAGAACGTTGTGCTCAACTGCGCAGTTTAGAAAAACAATGAGCATTTCTCGCGTAACGTCGACATTACATATCATGCCGCCCCATAGTCCGCGAGCTGACCGTCGGGGCACCCGACCTCGGCCGCACACATAGGTGCGACCCTACGCAGTTGAGGAAACAATGATCATCAAAATTTGCTGTCACTTACTTATTTTACGGGGATGATATAGCTGTCGTAGCCTGTCCAGCCCGATACATAGCGGTTGAGCAGACCTGCGTCGTTGCCCCTTATCACACCGTCGCCGTTGATGTCGGCGCAGGTCATGTTCACTATCTTGTCGGCGTAGCCGTCCCAGCCTGAGAAATAGCGGTTGAACAGCCCGGTGTCCGCGCCGTTTACTTTGCCGTCGCAGTTCAGGTCGCCGGTCATAAGCGGTTTGAAGCTTATTCCGTTCTCGTCGGCATAGCGGTCGGTCTCGCTGTTTTGGATACCGATGATGCAAAAACCGTCAACGGTCATCTCCTTAGTGCCGAAATCAAGGTCGTTGTTATAGTACTCGCCGACATAGTATCCGAGCGCTTTTTCGCCGATAACTGTTACATTTTTCGGAATGTAAACGCTTTTGAGCTTTTCGCAGCCGTAAAAAGCCTTTTCGCCGATTTCGGTCACGCTGTCGGGAACAGTGATCTTTTTCAGTTCGGTCATTCCCTCAAAAGCGTGCGTTCCGATGCTCGTTATATTTTGTCCGATAACGATTTCTTTTACAGGCAGGGTATTCCACGGAGCTTCAGCTCCGTTATTAAAGTCAGGTATGTCGGTATTGTCATTGACGGTCAATACGCCTGTTGTTTCGTCGAACGTCCATGAGAAATACTCTTCAAAGGGTATCTCATTCTTGACCGCGTATTGATGGGCAGCGCTGTTTCGTACACCCTTTATTGTCAGATCATCGCAGCCGTAAAACGCGTCTGCACCGATATGCGTCACGCTGTCGGGAATTGTGACGGTCGTCAGGCTTTTGCAACCCGTAAACGCGTAGTCGCCGATGCGGTCCACGCTGTGGGGAATGACCAATTCAGTGACTTTTTCATCGTTAAGATACAAATCGGCTCCGTTGTTCAAGGGATTGGCGTAGCTTTGAAAGCTGATTTTGCACCATGAAGCTATGTCGCTGATATTGACGCTTTTTAAGCCTGTGCAGCTGCGGAAAGCGCCCCAGTTTACAGTCGTCACACTGTCGGGAATGGTGACGCTGTTTAATCCCGTGCAGCCGAAAAATGCGTCTCCGCCGATATCTGTCACGCTGTTTCCGATGGTGAGATCGGTCAGACCGGTGCAGCCCTCGAACGCGTAATTGCCGATAGCTGTCACGCTGTCGGGAATGGTGACACTTGTCAGGCTTTTGCAGGCGTAGAACGCGTAGCTTCCGATAGTTGTCACGCCGTTGCCGATGACGGCGCTTTTCAGACCTGTACAGCCCTTAAACGCGTAACTGCCGATAGCTGTCACGCTGTCGGGGACAGTGACGCTTATTAACCCGGTGCAGCCGGAAAACGTGTTATAGGCGATTTCTTTTGTTCCGTCTTTGATGATAACGGAAGTGTTTGCAGGCATGGTTCCCTTGTATTGATATGCGGATCTTCCTGCGTAAACCAAACCGTCGGGCTGACTGTCATACCATGCCGTATTGGAAAACGCAGCATAGCCTACGGTCGTCACACTGTCGGGGATGTTGATGTCTGTCAGGCTGCCGCAGCCGTAAAAAGCCTCGCTGCCGACGGCTGTCACGCTGTCGGGGATGATAACGCTCGTCAGACCTGTGCAGCCGGAAAACGCGTAATCGGCAATTTCCTTTGTACCGTCCTTGATCGTAACGGAAGTGTTTTCGGGCATGGTTCCCTTGTATTGGTAAGCGACCCTGCCTGCGTAGATCAAACCGTAAGGCTGATTGTTATACCATGCGGTTTTTGAAAAAGCAGAGTAGCCGATATTAGTCACGCTGTCGGGGATAGTGACGCTTGCTAAGCGTGTGCAGCCGTAAAACGCTTCATAGCCGATGGTTGTCACGCCGTTGCCGATGGTAACGTCTGTCAAGCCTGTGCAGCCTGAAAACGTGTTATCGCCTATACCCGTCACGCCGTCGGGGATGATGACGCCCGTCAAGCCTGTGCAGCCTGAAAACGCGCGGTTGCCGATATTGGTCACGCTGTCGGGGATAGTGACGCCCGTCAAGCCTGTGCAGTGGTAAAACGCACCGTTGCCGATGCTTGTCACGCTGCCTGGGACGGCGACGCTTGTCAGGCTTTTGCAGCCGTAGAAAGCGTAATCACCGATATTGGTCACGCTGCCGGGAATGGAGATCCCTGTCAGGTTGGCGCAGTCGAGAAACGCGTACTCGCCGATGGTCGTCACGCTGTCGGGGAGAGTGACGCTTCTCAAGTCCGAGCAACCGGAAAAAGCCTCGCTGCCGATATTTGTCACGCCGTTTTCAATGACGACGCTTTTGATGTTCTTGCCCCAAGTCGCAGGATCCGAGCTGTTGTGATGATTTCCCATCTCTCCGCTGCCGCTTATCGTGAGCGTGCCGTTATCGTCTAATGTCCACGTGCAGCTGCCCGTTGTTCCGCTGCTTGCTCCGACATTTTCCGTTGCTTCGGCGGCTGCTGCCGTGAAGGGCAGAGCGGTTATCACAGTGGCGAGTATCAGCAGTGAAAGAAGAACGCTGCCGAGTTTGATCAAATGCTTATTTTTCATGCGGTTTCCTCCTGACTTGACCGGCGCGCCGATAATCAGCTCGGCTGCCGCGCAAGACGATAATTCTTATATTACAATGATACCATATCGTAACGATGCACGCAATCCAAAAAAACGCCCTTCAATTTGGCAATATTGCACAACAGGGCTGCTTTGTTATTGTAACGTGAGAGTTGCCTGATTTTTTTGTGAAACAAATTGACTTTATCGGCGTGTTTTGATATGATATAATCAGTGAATTAGGGATAGATTCTTTTGAGTCACCCTTTTGAACAGAATTTGCGGCAGGAAGGGGAGATCGTGATGATTTGCGGAAAGTGCGGAGCGGACAATGACGGCAGCTACAAATACTGCAGGGTTTGCGGCGAACCGCTGATGGAAGACATTGTTTCGGATTCACATTATGAACAACCCCCCGGAGCTGAAACCGGGACTACGAAGCGTTACCGCGGCTACAGCCTTGAAACCACAAAGCGCTATCACCGAAATAACGGACAGTCCTTTGAACGCCTTCGCCGCGAGCCTGACGAAACGGATGAGCCGCTGACTGATATCTCGCGCGAAGAAGCCCGTGCTCCTCAGCCGCGAACCTCTCAGCACCGCAGCTACGCCTCTCCGATACAGGCTGTGGAGCGTGACCGCCGTGCGGCGGTCTGCGACTACAACGACAATTTTGAAAACAATAAATACGAAAAAACACAGCATATTCCGACATATACTCAGCCGCGCGCACGGCGCGGAGCGCTCGGCATACCGTATCTCGTGGTGACCTATTTTACGGCGTTCGTATCGCTGCTTAATTTTGTGATGCCGTTTTTGGATTGGGTGCATTTCAGGTTCAGCGTACCGATGCTCGGGATCACCCTCGACGAAAAGTACACCCCGTTTAGACTCGTGGAGGAGCTTTTCGGTATCAGCGACGTAAGCTCTCAGCTGAACGACGCTGTTCAAAGCTTTTCGGGCTGGGATATTTTTCCGGACTTCATAGGCGCCGACGCGGAATCGCTAAACGCCGCGCTGTTTTTTGCCAAAATCGTTTCTACGGTGATTTTCTCGGTGTTCGCTATCGGCTTGATACTATATTTCGTGTTTTTTGTGCTGGCGCTGCTTCAGCGCAAAAGCGCGACGGGCTTCGGCATAACGGCGGCTGTGTTCATGCTGCTGTCGGGCGGCGGCTTCGTTTTGGGCGCGTCATATTTGTCGTCCCAAACCGGGGGAATGATCTCCGTTTTGAACGCGCCGTATCAGCTGATCGCGCTGTCGGTGGTTTTGATAGCACTGATTGCTGTCATGGCGATACTTCGCGCACTGTCGCGTCGCCGCTATTGATTTGGTTTTTTGATCTGTTATTATATTATTATTTCAAGGAGGCTGCAAAATGTTCAAGGTCAAGTATGACGAAAAAATCTTAGGAGCTCAGAAAAATAAAATGGACGTCGCTTTCGGCGAGCTGGGCAAGCTGTATTACAAAGCTCACAAGAACGATTATGAGGAAGCATTTGCCCAACCTATCGCTAAAATCAAGGAAGCAGAGGACACGATTTTTCGGCACCGCAGCGAGGTGCTCAAGCGCAGCGGTCTGATGCTGTGCAAATATTGCGGCGAGGAGATACTTGACGTTTCCCGTTTTTGCAATTTCTGCGGCAAGCCCGTTGAACCGCGACCCAAGGAAGAAAGAGTGGCGGAGTATGAAATCAACGTACAGCCGGAGACTGCCGCCGAAGAGGAAGCTCAGGCTGTCACCGAACAGCAGGAGGCTCCCGCCGAAGAAGAAGCGCCTGCTCCCGTCGAACAGCATGAGGCTCCTGCCGAAGAGAAAGCGCCTCAGCCTCAGCCTGTACCCGAGCCCGATCCCGAACCCGAACCTCAGCCCGAGCCCGAACCCGAGGAGCGCAAGTGTCCCAACTGCGGAAAGGTAGTTAGCGGCGACAATGCCTTCTGTGAGAACTGCGGTATGCGCATTCAGGAGCTGACCGAGTTCGAGCTCATGCAAAAGAGATGTCCGCTCTGCGGATTCACCACCTCTGAGGACGATGTTTTCTACTGCGTGGAGTGCGGCGCGAAGCTGCAATGATCGCGGCGAAAGATTTGTTTATTATTGACGAAAAAAACATCTTAATATCTACACAAAAAAACCGACATTTTACTTGAAAAAAATGTCGGTTTTTATTATAATATTTAAGGGAACTGTTTCAAAGGGAAGCTGTTCCCGAAAAAAGGAGGGATCATTCATTGAATAAACTGGACAGAATATTTCAATTGAAGGCAAACGGAACCAATGTCAGAACCGAGTTCATCGCTGGTATCACGACTTTCCTGACAATGGCGTACATCATCTTTCTGAACCCGACCATTATCGGACATAATAATACCGGTATGCCCGACACTGCGGTAATCACCGCGACCTGTATCGGCGCGGCTATCGGCACATGGCTTGTCGGCTGGCTGTCAAACTACCCCTTGGCGCAGGCTCCGGGACTCGGACTTAACGCGGTATTTGCCTACACGCTGTGCCTCGGCTTCGGTCTGTCGGCTCCTGCTGCGCTTGCGGCGGTGTTCATCGGCGGCGTATTCTTTATCCTGCTGACGGTCACAGGCGCGCGCAAGGCGATAGTTGAGGCTATCCCGTTTCACCTGAAAAAAGCGATATCGGCAGGTATCGGTCTGTTTATCGCTATGGTCGGTTTTACAAACGTTCATATCGTTATCGGTCAAAAGGAAGGCGCGGCGACCGCTGTCGATCTGGCGGCTTTCTCCGATCCTCAGGTGCTGCTGGCGCTGTTCGGCTTGGTAATCACCACTGTCCTTATAATACAAAAGATCAAGCCTGCTCTTTTTGTCGGAATGCTTATCACGACGGTCATCGGCAATATCTGTCAGTTCTGTTTTAACCTTGATATGGGCATAACAGCTCCAAAAAACTGGGTGCCCGTAGTTGATTTTTCAATGTTCGGCAAGTGCTTCACCGGCTTCGGCGAGCTGCTCGGCGCTCCGATAGCGTCGCTGCTTGCGGTGCTCATTACGCTGGTGCTGGTCGATATGTTCGACACCATCGGTACACTTATCGGCGCGGCTGACAAGGCAGGCTACCTCGATGAAAACGGCAACCTTCCCAGGATCGAAAACGCGATGCTCGCAGACGCGCTCGCAACCTCAATAGGCGCGGTTTTCGGCACCTCTACCGTTTCCACCTACGTTGAGTCTACCTCGGGTATCGCCGCAGGCGGCCGCACAGGTCTGACTTCTACGGTGACCGGCGCGTGCTTTGCAGTGGCGCTGTTTGCTTCGCCTCTGGTCGGCTTGGTTCCCTCGGCGGCGACCTCGCCCATCTTGATCATCGTAGGCTTGATGATGTGTTCCTCCCTGAAGGATATCGACTGGGGTAATTTGGAAGTCGCGTTCCCGTGCTTCTTTACGCTGGTAGGTATGCCGTTCTTCTGGTCTATCACCGACGGTATCGCGTTTGGCTTCATTTCCTATATTATTGTTAAGATCGCAAGAGCGAAGTTTAGGGAAGTTCATCCGATAATGTATATCGTCGGCGGCTTGTTTGTACTTATGTATGTATTGTCGGCGCTTCAGGATTTGAAGATACTGTAACGAAACTAATTAAAACACAGCCGCCGCGGTAAGCGGCGGCTTCATTATCGAAGAAGGTGCGAAAAATGGAACAAAGACTCATCCCGGAACAGTACCGCTTCCTCAGCGGCAGTGCGCTCAAGCTGATAGCGGCGGTGACAATGATAATCGACCATGTGGCGGTGTCGTTTCTTTATAATTCTATGATCGTGCTTTTTTCGGCAGGGTCATACCGGTTGACGCTGTACAATCTGATGCGCGCAATAGGTCGGCTGTCGTTTCCGCTGTTCGCTTTTTTGCTGGTAGAGGGCTTTTTGCACACGCACGACAAAAAACGCTACGGCTTGCGGCTGGCGATATTCGCGCTGCTGTCGGAGCTTCCGTGGAATCTCGTTCACACGGGAGAACTGTTTTACGGCAAGCAAAACGTGTTTTTTACGCTGCTGACAGGTTACCTTGCTCTTTGCGCTGTTGAGCGTTTTCGCGGAAATGTCTTTATTCAGTGCGTCTGCGTGTTCGGGCTGCTGATCGCCGCGTTCAATTTTGAGTTTGATTATTCCTTCTACGGTTTCATGCTTATTCTGCTGATGTACGCCCTCAGAGATCTGCCGGTCTTTCGAGCGGCGGCAGGGATCTGTTTGCTTCCGAGCAACTGGAAGGGAGGACTTGCGTTTGTACCCATCGCTTTCTATAACGGCAAGCGCGGCTTTATCAGGGGAAAAGCGCTGCAATTCGCGTTCTATGCCTTCTATCCCGTTCACCTGCTGGTGATTTGGTTCATAAAGTATGTTGTGCAGGCATGATCACTTTATCCGAATAAGCTGACCGCCGCATCCCGAACAGCGGTATTTTTCGGGATTGGTGACCGCGGGCGAGCGCTTTTGACGGAAAATCTCCGCGCCGCATTTTGAGCAGCGGATTATATAGCGCGGAGGCTTGCGCATCTCCTCGGGAATGATGCTTTCGTCGCTGCGTGTGACTCGCGTGACGTTATACCCGTAGGCGGCGTTTACCTTGGCTGCGAGCTCCGCCCATTTTCCTGTGTGCTTCATGCAGCCGCGGCAGGTGTGCAGCAGCTCATGGATAACGGTTGTTTTCAGTCCGCGCTTTAGGTCAGTGCGTTCGTCAAGCAGCAGCTCCGATATCTCGATCACGTAGCTGCTTCCGAGCTTTTTGCACAGTCCGAGCCGTGTAACGGCGCGCGTGTTGATGACAAACGAAATGCTTTTGCTGTACCTGATATTCAGCCTGTCCAGCTCTTTCATGCATTCGGCGGCATATTGTTCCAAGTCTCTCATGGCAAACACACCCTATCCTTATTAACCTAAGCTGTCCCGAGACAGACGTCGTGATAACCGTTGACAAATGACTGCGCTGAGTTTGCAGGGAAAATTTTTGAAAATTGTCTTGACATCTGCGCAGGTTGATGATATAATATTAGACGTTATCTGAAACGGCGACATAGCCAAGTGGTAAGGCACGAGTCTGCAAAACTCTGATGCGGCGGTTCAAATCCGCCTGTCGCCTCCAGCTAAGCACTCCTAAACGGGGTGCTTTTGTTTTATCCGCTTTATTTTTCTATCATAACACAGGAGAATTCAAATGTCAAAGCTTAAAATCTATATCGCGAGTCCGTTTTTTAACGAATATGAAGTGCAGTGCCTTGAAAGGGTAGAAGCGCTCCTTTTCGGGCGCGGCTATCAGGTTTTCAGTCCCAGACTAAACGAGGTGCGCGATGAGATCACCTCAAAGGATTCGGTGTGGTCAATGGAGACTTTCATGAACGACCGCCGCTTTATTGACTGGGCGGACGTGGTCGTGATGCTCTATCACGGCTGCTACAGCGACAGCGGAACAGCCTGGGAATGCGGCTACGCTTACGGCACCCATACGCCTGTCGTGGCTGTGCATGTCGGTAGGGAACCCGGCAACGGCTCAAATCTCATGGTTCATGAAAGCGCGCACGCCAATATCACCCTTGACGAGCTTGAGGATTATGATTTTGAAAAAATGCCGTCCGTTCGTTACAGCGGCGTGATGTTTTAGCGCTCCCTCCGAAAAAAATCTTTCCTTTTTTGTCGAAATTTTTACCAAAGGTAATTGCAATGCCTAACGAAAAATAGTATACTGTAAATAGTATACTGTAAATAGATAAAAAGGAAGGGGATTTGAATATGGATAATCGCTATAACGCGCCCAACGGCTATCCGCAGCAGCAAGGCTATCAGCAGGGGTACCCTCAGCAGGGAGGCTATATGCCGCCTCAGCCGCCGGGCAATAACAACAGCGCCAAGATCATAGCTTTGATTATTTCAATCACTGCGGTGCTTATTGTGGGACTGCTTGCGTTTTTGATCATTTATTTGAATTCTCACAATCAGGGCGCAGCGCCTGTCGCTGCAACCGAAGCGTCCTATGTCAGCACGGCGCCGGAGGTGACTGTTCCCGATTTGACGGGCATGACCAAGGAACGCGCGATCAAAACGCTCAGCAGTTTGAACCTTAAAGCGCAGATCGTGGAAGAGGAGACGAGCGAGCAAAACGCAGGCAAGGTCTTTTCGCATGTTCCCAAGGAAGGCACGCCGATCAGGAAGAACGACGAAGTGACGCTTTACGTCGCCAAGGCTAAGCCCACCGAAAAGGCTACCGAAAAAGCGACTCAAAAAGAAACTAAAAAAACCGAGAGCAAATCAGACGAAAACAAGTCGTCATCCGTTACATATCTCTACTGTACAGCGGCGGATTACGTATCCCTGCGTTCGGGTCCCGGAGTGGGTTATACCGAGTATATCCGCGTTCCCACACGCGACGGCATGGTATATCTGGGCGAGAAGTCCAACGGCTGGTACAAGGTCAAATACGGCGACTACACAGGCTATGTGTCGGGCAATTACGTTTCCTTTGACAAAAACGCCTCTATCAACTATACGCCCGACGGCGGTTCGGCAAACCGTTCCTACAAGGCGTACAGCACTCTGTACTGCACCGCGAGTGATTTTGTCGCGCTGAGAAGCGGCCCGGGCGTAAATTACACCGAGCTTGCGAGGATACCGCACGGCTATACGATGCGCTATATGGACTCAAAGTCCGGCAACTGGTACTATGTTTACTACAACGGCATGTACGGCTATGTTTCCGCGTCGTATGTCGCGTTTCAATAATATTATGGAGAAGGAGCGTTCATCAAATGTATACGTTTAATGCCGAAAAGGTAAAGAATGACTGCGTGCAGTGGATCCGTGAGTTTTTTGAGAAAAACGGCAAGGGCTGCAGCGCGGTCGTAGGGATCTCCGGAGGAAAGGACAGTTCGATCGTAGCGGCGCTTTGCGTTGAAGCGCTGGGCAAGGAGCGCGTTATCGGCGTGTTGATGCCCTGCGGCGAACAGGCTGATATCGACATGGCAAAGCTGCTGGTAAAGACCCTCGATATCAGACATTATATCATCAATATAAAGGGTGCGGTCGACGGAGTTATCGACAGTATGCCCTTCGCGCTTTCCGAGCAGAGCCGCGTCAATTTGCCGTCGCGTATCCGCATGGCGACTCTTTACGCCGTGTCTCAGTCCCACAACGGCAGGGTAGCCAACACCTGCAATTTGTCCGAGGACTGGGTGGGCTATTCCACGCGCTACGGCGATTCCGTCGGGGATTTTAGCCCCTGCTCAAATCTCACCGTGCAGGAAATGAAGCAGATCGGACGCTTGCTCGGCTTGCCCGGCGAGTTGGTTGACAAGGTTCCCACCGACGGTCTCTGCGGCAAAACCGACGAGGACAACCTCGGCTTCACCTATGCCGAGCTTGACCGCTATATCCGCGAGGGAGTTATTGAAAACGAGGAGCACAGGGAGCTTATCGACCATAAACACCGCATGAACCTGTTTAAGCTGGAACTGATGCCTGCTTTTAAACCGGATTTAGATTGATTAACAGATCGTTGGTTTTTATATATTGCAGTGTAATTGTATAAAAAACTGCATAACGCAAGAGCAAAAACCTATAAAACGAGAAATATTGCAGGATTAGACGTCTAATCCTGCAATTTTTCTTGACAAATCATTTGCAATCGAATATAATAAAACGCATACAGGCAGCAAAACGCTGCACCCGGTTCCTCCTGTAAAAGCAGCGGGTTTGATGAAAGGAAGGTTTACATCAAATATGCAAAAAATACTTGTTCTTGATTTCGGCGGTCAGTATAATCAGCTGATCGCGAGGCGTGTACGCGAGCAAAATATATACGCCGAAATTAAACCCTACAACAGAATAACATCAGCTCAAATCAAGGACGAGGGCTACAGCGGTATCATCTTCACGGGAGGTCCCAACAGCGTCTACGATCCTGCTTCGCCTCATTACGACAGTGAGATCCTCGATTTGGGTATACCGATCCTCGGTATTTGCTACGGCTGTCAGCTCATTGCTTATATGGCGAACGGAAAGGTCAGCAGCGCCGAAAACAGCAGCGAATACGGCAAAACTGAGCTTAACGTATTTGAAGGTCTGCTGTTCGACGGAGTTCCCAAGACAAGCGTCTGCTGGATGAGTCACCGCGACTTTATCAGCGAGCCTCCCGAGGGCTTCAAGGTTACGGCGAACACCGCGAATTGTCCCGTTGCCGCGATGAGCGACGACAAAAGGAAAATATACGGCGTTCAGTTCCATCCGGAGGTAGCCCACACCGAATACGGAAAAAACATGCTGAATAACTTCCTTTTCAACATTTGCGGCTGCACGGGCGACTGGAGAATGGATACCTTTGCCGCGAACAAGATCAGCGAGTACCGCGAACGGCTCGGCGGAAAGCGCGTGCTTTGCGCGCTTTCGGGCGGCGTTGACAGCTCGGTTGCGGCTGTTTTGCTTCACAAGGCTGTCGGCGACGACCTGACATGCGTTTTTGTCGATCACGGACTGCTGCGCAAGGGCGAGGCTGAGTCGGTCGAGAGGATCTTCCGCGACACCTTCCGCATGAACCTGATCCGCGTTGACGCCCGTGAGCGTTTCCTGTCAAAGCTTTCCGGAGTTACCGAGCCCGAGAAAAAGCGAAAGATCATAGGCGAGGAATTCATCCGCGTCTTTGAGGAGGAAGCGAAAAAGATAGGACGCGTCAATTATCTTGTTCAGGGTACGATTTATCCAGACGTTATCGAATCCGGCTTGGGAGACGCTTCGACCATAAAAAGTCACCACAATGTCGGCGGCTTGCCCTCCGTGGTGGATTTTGAAGAGATAATCGAGCCGCTCAGAAACCTTTTCAAGGACGAGGTTTGCCGAGTCGGTTTGGAGTTAGGCATCCCCGAAGAGCTCGTTTGGCGGCAGCCGTTCCCGGGTCCGGGACTTGCTATCCGCTGTATCGGTAACATCACCGCTGAAAAGCTTGAGCTTCTCAGGGAAGCCGACGCAATATTCCGCGAGGAAGTGCAAAGCTCCGGTCTCGGCAGAGAAGCGAGCCAGTATTTTGCCGTGCTGACGGATACGCTGTCGGTCGGCGTAATGGGAGACAGCCGAACCTACGGAAGGACCGTCGTTCTCCGCTCGGTGACGACCGACGACTTTATGACGGCTGACTGGACGCGGCTGCCATATGAAGTCCTTGAACGCGCTTCATCGCGCATTACAAACGAGGTGCGCGGCGTAACGCGCGTAGTTTACGATGTGACAAGCAAGCCTCCCGCAACGGTGGAGTGGGAGTAATAATTCTCTTAGGAGTGAGTATAAATGTGCGGAATTGTTGGATATGTAGGTCACCGCGACTGCACGGATGTGCTGGTTTCGGCGCTGACCAAGCTTGAATACCGCGGTTATGATTCGGCAGGTATCGCCGTATTTGAAAACGGTAAAATCTCTGTCGCCAAAACAAAGGGCAGACTTGCGGATTTGACCGCAAAGATGGAGAAAGAGGGCAAGCCTCACGGTCACGCAGGTATCGGTCACACGCGCTGGGCAACTCACGGAGAGCCCTCCGACGTCAACTCACACCCTCACTCGGGCAGACGCGTGACGATCGTTCACAACGGCATAATCGAAAATTACAAGCAGCTAAAGCAGTTTTTGCTCGAGAACGAGCGCGACGAGTTTTTGTCCGACACCGATACCGAGGTCGTGGCTCAGCTGCTCGATTTCTATTACGATGGCAACCCGATCCGCTGTATCCGCAAGGTTCTCCATGAGCTTCGCGGTTCCTTTGCGCTGGGCATAGTCTTTGCCGACCGTCCCGAAACCGTCTATGCAGTGCGCAGTGAGAGTCCTCTGATCGTCGGTCAGGGTCAGGGAGAGGTTTTCATCGCTTCCGACGTTCCGGCTATCATCAAATACACCAAGGACTACTATTTGCTCGAGCAGGGCGAGATCGCTGTGTTGAAAAACGGAGCGGTGCAGTTTTGCTCGCTCCACGGCAGAATGCTTGAAAAAGAGCTGCTCACCGCCGACTGGGACGAGGACAGCGCCGAGAAGGGCGGCTATCCTCACTATATGCTCAAGGAGATCCACGAGCAGCCCACTGCGGTCAAAACCACGATCACTCCGCGCATCGAGGACGGCTTGCCTAACCTCAGCGAGTGCGGAATAACTCCTGACGAGCTCAAAAAATATGAAAATATATTTATCGTCGCCTGCGGAACCGCCATGCACGCAGGCATGGTCGGAAAGTACGTTATAGAGAAGCTGGCGCGTGTTTCGGTAACGGTTGACATAGCGAGCGAGTTCCGCTACCGCGATCCGCTGCTTACGACGAAGGATCTGGTTATCATCATCAGCCAGTCCGGCGAGACGGCTGATTCAAAAGCCGTTCTCAGCCTGGCGCGTCAAACAGGCACAAAAACGCTTGCCATAGTAAACGTAAAGGGAAGCTCCATCGCGAGGGAAGCGGACATGGTCATCTACACCCACGCGGGTCCCGAGATCGCCGTCGCCTCCACAAAGGCGTATATGGTCCAGCTCAGCGTGATGTATCTGCTGGCGTTTGAAATGGCGTTCGCAAAGGGCAGGATAGATAAGGAAGAATGCCGGCGGCTTACTGCAGGGCTGCTCGGAATGCCTAAGATTATCGAGAGCACGATCGGCAGCGTAGTCGATATGTGCCAGTATGTTTCGACAAAGCTGATCACCGCAGACAGCCTGCTCTATATCGGTCGCGGACTTGACTACGCGCTTTCAATGGAGGGCTCGCTAAAGCTCAAGGAGATAAGCTACATCCATTCCGAAAGCTACGCGGCAGGAGAGTTGAAGCACGGCACTATTTCTTTGATAACCGACGGTATGCCCGTGATCGCCGTAGCGACTCAAAATTCTTTATTAGAAAAAACAATTTCGAATATAAAAGAGGTCAAGGCTCGCGGAGCGATGACTATCGTTATCTGCGACGAGGAAGCCGATATCGACTCTCAGGCGGCGGATTACCTGATCCGGATCCCCAAGATCAGCGAAATGCTGATGCCGATGGTCGCGACCGTACCGATGCAGCTGCTGGCGTACTACACCTCCGTCAACAAGGGCAACGACGTTGACAAGCCGAGAAACCTCGCAAAATCGGTCACTGTAGAATAGACATTTCTCACACCCTGAATAATAACAAAGGCGGCGCGTTCCGAAAGGAGCGTGCCGCCGCATTATTGAATTTTTAGTCAAAAAGAACGACCGTTTCACAATGAGAATTTGTCGGGTTATTCTATCCGGTAACAGACGTATTCGCGGCTGAATTCGTAGCCGAGCTTTTCCGCAAGACGGACTGACATCTTATTCGCCGCGTCCCAGGCAGGGTACAGCCCTTCGTCAAGACATTCGAGGATAAGCTTTGCGGCGACCGCAGAGCCGAGTCCCTTATGCCGCTCTTCCTTTATAGTGTTGATTCCGATATCGATCCCATTGCGATAACGTGAATAAGAAGATGCGGCGGAAACTATCCTTCCGTTCTTCATGACGGCAAAACCCCGACCGAGTTCGAGATACTTTTTCTTTGAATCAAAAACGGAAACATTGCTTTCAAACTTTTCATCTTTCAGACAAACATCATATAACTCTGCGTCGATCTTGCGGATGGTATAACCCTCGGGAAGAGCGTTTGCCATATTTTCAAGCTTTTTTCGATCGAATTTTGTATCCTTTCGGATCGCATAGCGTATTTGTTTGTAAGCCGGGAAGTTGTTCTCGATCAGTTCCTCCCATGCTTCATCCTGCGGCACCACTATCATCTGCCGGTTCGGTTTGGCGCAAACAAGCTCCGTGTTCGGCTCTCCTGCGAAAAAAGCAAAATCGCCGATCACTGCCATAGCGGATTTCGGATGTTCCGTATCATCTGCAAATATCTTTCCCATCACATTGTCAAGGCAAGCAACGATGCTGGCATCAAGATCCTTCCAACTCGCAAAAACCGGAGCAGCGCTTGACGGTTCGTTCAATTCGTAAACCATTCTTTATTTCCCTTCTTATCAATTATTCTGTACTGTAATCATACCTCAGCCTCAAGATATCAATACTACCGTCTCAATGTGATTTGTGTGGGGGAACATATCTACGGGCTGGATCTTTTTTGCACGGTAGCTGCTGTGCTCGGTGAGATACTGCAAGTCTCTCGCCAGCGTTTCGGGATTGCAGCTTACATAGACCACGGTTTTGGGAGCCATTTTAATGAGCGAATCGAGAAAAACGCGGCTGCTGCCCGCACGCGGCGGATCCATCAGCACAACGTCGGGAGCTTCGCTTTCGCTTGCGGCTGCACGCATGAATTCTCCTGCGTCTCCCTTGTAAAACCGAATGTTTTTCAGTTCGTTGGTCTTGGCGTTTTGTATCGCGTCGCGCACAGCGTCTCCGTTCAGCTCCACGCCGATCACCCTGCCGGCACCTCGCTTTGCGGCGATAATGCCGATAGTGCCGATCCCGCAGTACGCGTCGAGCACGGTTTCATCTCCTTTGAGACCTGCGAATTCGATCGCCTTGCCGTACAGCACCTCCGTTTGAACGGGGTTGATCTGATAAAAGCTTTTGGGAGAAATGCGAAAGCGGCAGCCGCACAGAACGTCCTCGATCGTTCCGTTGCCGTAGAGGATCTGCTGCCTGTCCCCAAGCACCAAATTTGTTTGATACGGGTTGATGTTCTGAACAATGGTGGTGATCTCGGGGAATTTTTCGCGTATAGCTTTTACAAAATTATTCTTTGAAGGAAATATATGCGTTCCCGTCACCAGCACCAGCATGACCTGACCGGTGGCAAAGCCGCGCTTTACCAGAATATGGCGCAAAAAGCCTCTGCGAGTGTCCTCGTTATAGGTGGTCATTTTAAAGGACGGCATCATTTTGCGCACGGCGGTAATGATTTTATCCGCTGTTTTGTCCTCGATCATGCAGCTGTCAACGCCGACCACATGGTGACTGCCCGACTGATAAACGCCGGAGATTATCTTTCCGCGGCGGTTGGTGTAAAACGCCGCCTGCACCTTGTTTCGGTAGTGGTAAGGCACGTCCATCCCGATGATCGGCAGCGGCTTGGCGAATTTTTTAAGATATCGGTTCACCTTGTTCTGCTTGAAGGCGAGCTGCTCCGAATACCGCATGTTCTGCAGCTGACAGCCGCCGCATTTTTTGTATACCGGACAGGGGTGTGGATTGGTGATCTCCCTCGATTTCATGGTTCTCATTCCGTTTCTCAGGTTATTGTATTTTTATTGTAGCATGTTCGGTGCGGATACGCAAGATGCCGCGAGAATTTTGCACATTTTGAAAATCGTTTTGGTGCGTATTTTGTGTTACCGTATAAAAAACCTCCATATGCTTGACATTTAGGGCGATAAGGCATATACTAACAGCAAAGACAGCAACGGCGCTGTGGGCAGATACCCGCAGTGCCTTTATTATTTCTGTACAGGAGAGTTGAGCAATGCCGAGAGTACCCGAATTATTTGGAGCAAACGTATTTAACGATAAAAAGATGCAGGAGCGCCTTCCAAAATCCACCTATAAGGCGCTGAAAAAGACTATACAGGACGGCGAGCCGCTGGATCTTAGCGTAGCTAACGTTGTGGCTGCCGCAATGAAGGACTGGGCGATCGAGATGGGCTGCACTCACTATACCCACTGGTTCCAGCCGATGACGGGCGTTACCGCCGAAAAGCACGACAGCTTTATCCAGCCCAACGGCGACGGCGTTATAATGGAATTCTCGGGCAAGGAGCTCATCAAGGGCGAACCCGACGCGTCGTCATTCCCCTCCGGCGGTATCCGCGCCACATTCGAGGCGCGCGGCTACACCACGTGGGACCCCACCTCTCCGGCTTTTGTCAGAGACGGTTCTCTGTATATCCCCACCGCGTTCTGTTCATATACAGGCGAGGTGCTCGATAAAAAAACTCCGCTGCTCCGCTCAATGGAGCGCATCAGCAGCGAAGCCGTAAAGATACTTCACCTTCTGGGAAAAACCGAAGTTACCCGCGTAATAACCACCGTGGGCCCGGAGCAGGAGTACTTCCTCATTGACCGCGAGCTTTATAACCGCCGCGAGGATCTCATGCTCACCGGCAGGACTCTTTTCGGTGCGAAAGCGCCCAAGGGTCAGGAGCTTGACGACCACTACTTCGGCGCGATCAAAACCAGGGTTTCCGCGTACATGAAGGATTTAGACGAGGAGCTTTGGAAGCTTGGAGTGCTTGCAAAGACAAAGCACAACGAGGTCGCACCCTCGCAGCACGAGCTTGCGCCGATTTTCACCACCTCAAACATAGCCAACGACCACAACGAGCTGACAATGGAGATCATGAAAAAGACCGCCGAAAAGCACGGTCTGGTTTGCCTTCTGCACGAAAAGCCGTTTGCGGGCGTGAACGGCTCAGGCAAGCACAACAACTGGTCGCTCTCTACAAATACGGGCGAAAACCTGCTCTCACCCGGCAAGCACCCCGAGGACAATTTGCAGTTCCAGCTGTTTTTGGCGGCGGTCGTCAAGGCGGTTGACGAGTATCAGGATCTGCTGCGCGCGACCGTTGCGTCGGCAGGAAACGATCACCGTTTGGGAGCCCACGAAGCACCGCCTGCCATTATCTCAATGTATCTCGGCGACGATCTGGGCGAGATGGTGGATTCCATCATCAACGGCGAGGAATATGTCAGCCACGGCAAGGAGCAGATGCGAACCGGAGTAGACGTGCTGCCGGATTTCAAAAAGGACACCTCCGACCGCAACCGCACCTCTCCCTTTGCCTTTACGGGCAACAAGTTTGAGTTCCGCGCACTCGGCTCCGCGCTCAACATCGGCTGCCCCAACTATATGCTCAACACAATGGTCGCCGAGGAGCTGAGCCAGTTCTATGTGGAGCTGAAAAACGCCGATGATATCAACAAGGCGGTAAGATCGCTGGTGAAAAACGTGCTTACCGAGCACCGCAGGATCATATTCAACGGCGACAACTACACCGACGAATGGGTAGAAGAGGCAAAGCGCAGAGGTCTGCTCAACCTCAAATCCCTGCCCGACGCGTTCAGCCATTTTCTTGACCGCAAGAACGTGGAGCTGTTCGTTAAGAATAAAATCGTGACCGAAGCGGAATATCAGGCGCGCTATGAAATCGAGCTTGAAACCTATTGCAAGCAGCTCAATATCGAGGCGCTCACAATGATAGATATGGCAAAGAAGAAGATCACCCCGGCTGTCACCGCCTTTGTTCGCGAGATGACGGACGCGGCGCTTGCCAAGAAAGCCCTGTCAGCCGATATCCCCACCTCGGTCGAGGAAGAGCTGGTGATGAGCCTGTCAAACAAGCTGGTGTGCTTTGTTAAGAAAACTTCCGAGCTTGAGGACGCGGTCATGGCTGCGAGCGAGCACAAACAGGACGAACTCACCTGCGCCAAGTATTTCCGCGAGGTAGTTTTCGCGAAAATGCAGGAGCTCAGAGCGGTCGGCGACAGCATGGAAACCGAAACCGCCTCCGATTTCTGGCCGTATCCGTCATACTGCGAGCTGCTGTTCAGCGTGGAATAACGCAAATAAACATCAAGGCGATATCGCGTCTGCGCGGTATCGCCGTCAAGTATATATAATATGTATATGTCTATCCTGAAAAAACAACCAAAAATATTTGTTTAACGCGCTGTATTTAGTGCGATTTATCGAAGCGTGAAAAATCTGATTATAATTCCAAAAAGTAAAAAATAATTCGCCGAAATCTTGTAAAATAATAAGTTGGAAAGAGACGTTGCGGAGGTGGCGATTTGAAAAAAGCTTTGCTTGTTTGCCGTCCCGAGCAAAATGTCGCTCAGCTCAGGGAGCTTCTTGTATCCGAGGGCTGTGAAAAGATATCCGCCGCTTTTTCGGCGTACGGCGCCGAGGAGGCTGTTCACGGCGGAGAGTTTGATCTTATCTGTATAAACGCGCCGCTGGTAGATGAAAACGGCATTGATTTGTCGCGGCGTCTTGCCGAAGCGACAAAAGCCGTGGTCGTTATCCTTGTTCCGCAAAAAAACCTAAAGGAACTCGGCGAGCTGCTTGCTCCATGCGGAGTTTTGACGGCGGCAAAGCCGCTGAACAGACAGCTGTTTCACCTTATGCTGAGCTTCGCTTCAGGGATGCGCTCCCGTTTTATCGCCGCAGGTGAAGAGACCGAACGGCTCAAGGGCATGGTCGAGGATATCAAGATCATCGACCGCGCCAAGCTGCTTTTGGTGTCCTGCCTTAACATGAGCGAGGAACAGGCGCACCGTTACCTTGAAAAACAGGCGATGGATCTGCGCACCGCTAAGGTCAATGTTGCCAAGCAGGTCATACAGACATATGAAAACTGACAGAGTTGGTTTTTCAGCGTATTTATACGCATTTATATAACGAAAGGATTGTTGATATGAGTCGTGCTGCGTACTTAGTTCTTGAAAACGGAACCGTTTTTGAGGGCAAGGCATTCGGTGCCGAAAAAGAAACAACGGGAGAGCTTGTCTTTACAACCGCAATGACAGGCTATCTTGAAACACTCACCGACCCCAGCTATTACGGTCAGGTGGTTCTTCAGACATTCCCGCTTATCGGTAACTACGGCGTTATTCCCGCCGATTTCGAGAGTGAGAATCCCACACTAAAGGGTTATATTGTTCGTGAATGGTGCCAAGCTCCTTCCAACTTCCGTTGCGAGGGTAATCTTGACACCTTTTTAAAAGACGTCGGAATTCCCGGCATCTACGGGATCGACACCCGCGCCCTCACCCGTATCGTGCGCGAGTACGGCGTAATGAACTGCAGGATCCAGTATACGCCCGAGGTCACCGAGGAGACCCTTAACGATATCAGGAAGTATGTCATCACCGAGGCGGTCGAGCATACTACGGTGCAGCACAACGAAGTATTCACTCCCGAGCAAACAGAGTTAAAGGTAGTGCTGATGGATTTCGGTGCGAAGCATAACATAGAGCGCGAGCTCGTTCACCGCGGCTGCGAGGTCACCGTCGTTCCGGCTCACACCTCGGCAGAGGAGATCGCGGCGCTTGCTCCCGACGGCATAATGCTGTCAAACGGCCCCGGAGACCCTGCCAAAAACACAGAGATAATCAAGCAGCTTTCACTGCTTGCGGATAAAAAGATACCGATGTTCGGCATCTGTCTGGGTCACCAGCTGCTCGCGCTTTCTCAGGGCGCCGAGACCAAAAAGCTTCACTACGGTCACCGCGGCGCAAACCAGCCCGTAAAGGAGCTTGAAACGGGCAAAATTTATATCACCTCGCAAAATCACGGCTACGCTGTTGTGTCCGACAGCCTTCCCGATACCGCCGAGGTCAGCTTTGAAAACGGCAACGACGGAACCTGCGAGGGCGTAAACTACAAAAACATGCCCGCGTTTTCCGTTCAGTTCCATCCCGAAGCCTGCGGCGGTCCGCAGGATACCGCGTTCCTGTTCGATAAATTCATTAAGCTGATGAAGGATAACAAATAATCTATTTAGATAAGGATGATAATATGCCACTGAAAAAGGATATCAAAAGAGTAATGGTTATCGGCTCGGGTCCTATTGTTATCGGACAGGCAGCCGAATTTGACTACGCAGGCACACAGGCTTGCCGCGCGTTAAAGGAAGAGGGACTGGAGGTCATCCTGGTCAACTCCAACCCTGCTACCATCATGACGGACAACGCCATGGCGGATAAGATCTACATTGAACCGCTCACCCTTGAAACCGTCAAGCGTATAATCAAAAAGGAGCGTCCCGACAGTCTGCTGTCCACCTTAGGCGGTCAGACGGGTCTGACGCTTTCCATGCAGCTTGCCAAGGAGGGCTTTTTAAAGAAATACGGCGTTCAGCTTTTAGGAGCTAATCCCGACACTATCGACAAGGCTGAGGACAGGCAGATGTTCAAGGACACCATGCTGAGCATCGGTCAGCCCGTGATCCCCTCAACGGTCGTCAACGACGTTGACTCCGCCGTTAAATTCGCGGAGGAGATCGGCTATCCCGTTATCATTCGCCCTGCGTTCACGCTCGGCGGCACAGGCGGCGGCATTGTACACGACGAGGAGGAGCTGCGCGAGATCACCTCAAACGGTCTGGAGCTTTCGCCGATCACTCAGGTTTTGGTTGAAAAGTGCGTTTCCGGCTGGAAGGAGATCGAGTTTGAGGTAATGCGCGACAGCGCAGGCAACGTTATCACGATCTGCTCAATGGAAAACATGGATCCCGTCGGCGTTCACACGGGCGACTCCATCGTTATCGCTCCTGCCGTTACGCTGGCTGACAAGGAGTATCAGATCCTGCGCTCAGCGGCGCTCAGCATCGTTTCGGCGCTCAAGGTAGAGGGCGGCTGCAACTGCCAGTTCGCGCTCGATCCCGAAACCTTTGAGTACGCGGTCATCGAGGTCAACCCCCGTGTATCGCGTTCCTCGGCGCTCGCTTCCAAGGCGACAGGTTATCCTATCGCAAAGGTTGCGGCAAAAATCGCCATCGGCTTCACCCTCGGCGAGATCAAGAACGCAGTGACAGGCACCACCTACGCCTGCTTTGAGCCTGCTATCGACTACGTGGTCGTAAAGTTCCCCAAGTGGCCGTTTGATAAGTTCGTCTATGCAAAGCGCGACCTTGGAACCCAGATGAAGGCGACGGGCGAGGTCATGTCTATCGCTCCCACCTTTGAACAGGCGATCATGAAAGCGGTGCGCGGCGCGGAGATCTCCCACGACACCCTCGACGACAAGGAGTTTGAGGCTATGTCAAACGCTTCGGTCACCGACCAGCTCAGCGTTTGCGACGACCGCCGCATCTTCTGCGTATACGAGGCGTTAAAGCGCGGCGTTTCGGTCGAGCAGATCCACGAGATCACCATGATCGACGAGTGGTTCCTCGAAAAGCTGAAAAACATTATCGCCGTCGGTGAGGCGCTCAAAAACGAGCCGCTCACCGAGGAGCTTTATGTAAAGGCAAAGCACACCGGCTATCTTGACAAAACTATCGAGCAGATCAGCGGTCAGAAGATCCAAAATCCGCTGATGCCCGTTTATAAAATGGTAGACACCTGCGCGGCTGAGTTTGAGGCTCAAACGCCCTACTTCTACTCGACCTACGACAAAGAGAACGAGGCTGAGCAGTTTATCAAGAATAAAAACAGCGACAAAAAGACCGTTATTGTATTCGGTTCGGGTCCCATCCGTATCGGTCAGGGCATCGAGTTCGACTACGCTTCCGTTCACTGCGTATGGGCGCTGAAGCAGGCAGGCTTCGACGTTGTTATCGTCAACAACAACCCCGAAACCGTTTCCACCGACTTCGACACCGCCGACAGGCTCTACTTTGAGCCGCTCACCGCAGAAGACGTCATGGGCATCATAAACGTGGAGAAGCCCTTCGGCGTGGTCGTAGCCTTCGGCGGACAGACAGCTATCAAGCTGACCAAGTTCCTCAGCGAAAGCGGCGTGAATATCCTCGGAACCTCCTACGACGCGATCGACATGGCGGAGGACAGAGAGCGCTTTGACGAGCTGCTCGAGAAGTATCACATCAAGCGTCCGCGCGGCGTTACCGTAATGACGACCGAGGAAGCGCTTGACGTTGCCGAGACCATCGGCTATCCCGTGCTGCTGCGCCCGTCCTACGTGCTGGGCGGTCAGAATATGATCATCGCCTTCAACGAAGAGGACGTCAAGGAATACATGGCGATCATTCTGGCACAGAACATTGAAAATCCGATTTTGATTGATAAATACCTGCAGGGAACCGAGATCGAGGTAGATGCGATCTGCGACGGCAAGGACATTCTGATCCCGGGTATCATGGAGCATATCGAGCGTGCCGGCGTTCACTCCGGCGACTCGATCGCTGTATATCCCGCATGGAACCTCAGCGACGAAATGACCCAGATCATTGTGGAAAGCTCACGCAACCTCGCGATCGAACTGCAAACCAAGGGTCTGGTCAATATCCAGTACCTGATCTATAACAACGAGCTGTACGTAATCGAGGTAAATCCCCGTTCCTCACGTACCATTCCGTATATCAGCAAGGTAACGGGCGTTCCCATGGTCGATCTTGCCACCAGAGCAATGCTCGGTGAAGACCTCAAAGACATGGGCTACGGCACCGGACTTTACCGCAAGAGCCCCTACATAGCCGTCAAGGTGCCCGTGTTCAGCTTTGAAAAGCTGATCAACGTTGACAACCACTTAGGTCCCGAGATGAAGTCCACCGGCGAGGTTCTCGGTATCGCAGGCACGCTGGAGGAGGCGCTGTACAAGGGCCTTATCGCCGCAGGCTACAAGATGAAGAAAAACGGCGGCGTATTTATCACCGTGCGCAATTCCGACAAACGCGAGATCGGCGAGATCGCCAAGAAATACTACGACCTCGGCTTTAAGATCTACGCTACCGAGGGCACCTCTGAGGTGCTCAGCAAATACGGCATCGACGCGGTCTGCGTAAAGAAGATACACGAGTCGCAAACAAACAACACCCTGAGCCTTATCGAGTCCGGCAAGATCCAGTATGTGATCTCCACCTCCGCAAAGGGCAGGATCCCCTCGCGCGATTCGGTAAAGATCCGCCGCAAAACAGTAGAGCGCAACATTCCGTGCCTGACCTCTCTCGACACCGCGAACGCTCTCGCGGACTGCCTGAGATCACGTTTCTCACAGCTGAGCACGGAGCTTGTGGATATCAACAATATGCGCACCTCAAAGCAAAAGCTGAAATTCACCAAGATGCAGGGTATCGGCAACGATTACATCTATTTCAGCACCTTTGATCAGGAGATCAACAACCCCGAGGCTCTTGCCGTTCGACTGAGCGAACAGCACTTCGGAATCGGCGGCGACGGCGTTATTCTGGTATGTCCCTCCAAGGTGGCGGACGCTCAGATGAAGATGTACAACCGCGACGGCTCCGAGGGCAAAATGTGCGGCAACGGGATCCGCTGCGTGGGCAAGTTCCTCTACGACCACAATATGCTCGACATAAACGAGAAGGACGAGTTCACCATCGAGACCCTCAGCGGCATCAAGACGCTCAAAGCCTTCACCAGCGACGGAGAGGTGACGCGTCTGCGCGTGGACATGGGCAAGGCGATTCTCGATCCTGCCGAGATCCCCGTGAAGCTCGACGGCGAAAAGGTTGTAAACCGCGCAGTCACCATCGGCGGCAAGGAGTACAACATCACCTGCGTATCAATGGGCAATCCTCACTGCGTAGTGTTTATGGACGGTGCGGATTATATGGATATCGAGTCCGTAGGACCTGAGTTCGAGAACAACGCACTGTTCCCCGAGCGAGTCAATACAGAGTTTGTCACCGTGCTCGACGAGCATACCATCAAAATGCGCGTGTGGGAGCGCGGCTCGGGCGAAACCTGGGCGTGCGGTACAGGCGCATGCGCCGTGGCTGTAGCAGCCTGTGAAAACGGCTTCTGCAAAAAGGGCGAGGATATCAAGGTCAAGCTCAAAGGCGGCGACCTGATCATCAACTACACCGACGACACCGTATACATGACCGGCAACGCCGAAAAAGTATTCGAGGGCGAAGTAGAGATCTGATTTCCGTATAGAAACACAGACTTAATTTCTAAATAAGAATTAAAAAGGTCCGGCAGGCTATCCTGTCAGACCTTTTTTAGTTTTGGTTTTTTATCGCTCTAAGTAGTTTTTTGAGTACCGCAGCCGCATGTACCTACATAATTATAATTGCGTTTACCACATGAAGGGCAAATCCACATTTCGCTGCTGAAATAATTGCTGTTTGTATTATTGGATTTTATATATCCGATTTCGTGGCTTTCACTGAGTGTATTATTAATTACTGACATAGCGTCAGTTTCATTTTCTATTCTGCAACAGTAATTACCGCTTTTTGTGTGAATAATCAAGTTTCCGGATTGTGTTGAAACATGTGTAATGTCGCTATAATTTAAAATGAAATCGCTTTTTGATAGCAAAGATTCCTTTCCACCGCTACCGTATACGCCGGTTTCATTTACAACTACATGGGTTTTACAAATAACGGATATTTTAACAATTTTTATTATCAAAGTAATACCGTCAATGATTATCAACAACCAGATAAAGAATTTGATAATATCAAGTTCAGATGATTTTCCATAGAAAAAGGCATATGTCCGTAAAATAGAATCCAAATCTTTATTTAGCATTAGAATTACTCCAAAGGAAATTAATATGATTAATAAAAAGATTTGAAATCCGATAAATCCCACTGATTTATGATTATAACTCCTACTAAACTCCTTTATTTTATAGGAGGAAAAAACAGGTGGTGGTTTTATATTCTGATTATTCAATTCCTTTACAGTATTGTCTGAATTATCAGGATTATGTTGTAAAGTCTCTCCGCATTTGGGACAGTATTTTGCTTTATCTGGAACTTGATGTCCGCAATTCATGCAATACATAAATAACTTCCCCTTTTTATATAATTGTTCAGCTGTTCAGCGCTGAAAATGGTGCTTGCTGAGGTGATTAAAAATCCCTAATTATCAAGGTTTTGTTTCTCCCAACGCAAACTTTCATTTTCATTGTTATTATAAAATCCATCGCTGTCATAATTGCCGCTTGAATTATTGATAACACTTAGCTTTTCATATTCCTTCGTTTCAATATTTAATCTGCCTATGTTTTCTCTTTTGTTTGAAGAGAAGTAAAGAAAATTATTAAAGGAATACAGATATTTGTATGAAAGATTCCAGTTATCAAAAATAATAGTTTCTTCTTTACTGTCTAAGCTAATTGACGATATTTTCCAAGCGTTGACTGTTACCTTTCCATAGCCTTCTCCTTGGGGTTGACAAAAGTAGTAAAGGCAGTTTTTGTTTGGATCTATTTGATAATCATATACAGGTTCGTTTGTTATATACTCTATGTTCTTTCCGTCAGCATCCATTCTTGCTACTTTGCAATTGCTTTGTTCAGAGCAATCAACAAAATAAATTTTATTATTATAAAAATATATCGTGTTATATTCATAATGTTTTGATGAATGAACATTATTCTTTAAGAGAGTAATATCACTTCCATCGAGTTTGCATTTATAAATACCGGTTCTACTAAAATCAAAGTTATTATCGCTAATATATCCGTTGTCATAGTAGTAAATCCATCCGTCGTTAATTGCATAGCTGGTTGCACGAATATTGTTTAAGAATTCGATTGTTTTGCCGTCTTTACTGATTCTTCCGAGTCTATATAAATCGTCTAATTCACTGGCTCTAAATTCAGGTGAGCCATTAATGATAAAATAGATATAGTCTCCTTCAGCCTGCAATTTGCTAATATCTGCGAAGGGTTTCCCAATACAACTGTTTTCCAGTTGTTCTGTGCTTATCCATATTTGCGAATCAACAGTATCGGCAGAAGTGAACATGCATTTATACAGATTTTGTTTATTGTCAGCATCAACCCCGAATACAATATTATCGTCATATGTGCAACTATAGGGTAAAAACAAAAATTCTGAGGTTGAATTGTCACTGCGTTTGACTTGCGTCGGGGTTTGAGAATCGTCAACTTTAAAATTGTAAATATATGCTCCGTAATCATTTATAATCATACCTCCACTCATTTCTGAGATGGGCAGTGGAGTTGATGATTTACATGAGGAGAGTGAGATAGAAAAACAAATTAAGATAATAATAGATTTTAATCTTTTCATTTTTTATTCCTTGGTATAAAGTATAAACTGCTATTGTTTGAACTTGAAATGAATGAAAGAAATGTAGTTAGACAATTGCCTGTCAGAATTTTCCAGTTTGGTTTTTTATGTCTTTACTCTATATTGTTAAGGAAAAAGCGTAGATTGTTTTTGAAATCTCTTGTAGTCAACATAACAGAGTATAAGTTGTTGTTTGCTTGAATAACAAAATAAGATTTTGACACGGATAAACTCTGAATATCAGAAATGGGAAACTCAAAGCGTATTGCTGTTTTTGAATTATTAAGTAAAGCATTCCCAACTATCTTATCTGAGAAAATTTCAAAAAAAGTATTTGTGTTTTTGTAATGTAAATATGAAAAAAGAAGAAGGGGAAGAAGATTAATGATTAGAAGAATAACAATAATAGTAATAGTAGCAGCAATTGGAATCTGTGTTAACCACTCATATTGAAGTTTAAGTAGTTGGTTAGAATTGATTACAATTGAGCCGATTAGAAGAAAAATATCAGTAAGGGATAAGAGAATGAAAAGTATGATCAACAAAGGATATACTCCTCCTGCATATGCATATAGCGTTCAAATTGAGCGCCTCGGCCGGCGAAATTGAGCAGTAGCGTCGCTGAAATTGAGCATTTGCGTCGGCAAAATTGAGCAGTGCCGTC
>CADASG010000008.1 GCA_902790475.1 uncultured Ruminococcus sp.
AAAGCATTCCTATAGAACATGAAATTTGCAAAAAATAAAATCTCCCTGTAAGATGTGGATAAGAAACAAAAAACACATCAAAAAAACAAGGAGATTACAGACAATGAAAAATGCAAGCCGCTCTAACAGGAAACTTGAAGCCATCACATACAAAACAATCGTAGTGGGAATTGACATTGCGAAGAGCCGCCAATGGGCGCGGTTCGTAGATTATCGTGGAATGGAAATCGGAAAAGCAGTCAGCTTCAATAATGACCGCGAGGGCTTTGAATATATCGTATCAGAAATCCGGGCAAAAATCAAGATGTTTGACGCAGAAAAAGTAATTGTCGGTATGGAGCCGACGGGTCATTACTGGAAGCCTCTGGCAAATTACCTGATGAAGCAAAACATCACGGTAGTATTGGTAAATCCTTACCACACCAAAAAGGCAAAGGAATTAGACGATAACAGCCAGACAAAATCGGATAAGAAAGACGCGCTGACAATCGCGAAGCTCGTGAAGGACGGCAGATATTACGACACATATATGCCGCATGACAAATACGCCGATCTGCGTGTTCTGACCACTGCAAGAATCAGCCTGAACGACAAAAAATCAGCGATAGAGAATAAGATAACGGCTGTTCTGGACGAATATTTTCCGGAGTTTACCACAGTATTCAAGCATCCGTACAAGGGCAAGGCAGCCGTGCAGATATTAAAATCCTGCCCGCTTCCGAAGGACATTAAAGCCATGGGAATAGACGGTGTTTTGACAGAAATCAGAAAAGCCGTCAAGCGCACTGTCGGCAGAAAAACTGCCGGAAAGCTTGTGAACGCCGCAAGCATCAGCATTGGCGTGGATTACGGCGAGGCGGAAGCAACTTTCAAGATCCAAAAGCTGGTAGAGGAACTGGAGCTTGTCAACAAGCAGCTCGAAGAAATCAAGGAAAGAATGGGAAATATCCTCGATGATTTGGATATTGGCAAGTATCTGCTGAGCGTTAATGGGCTGGGAGTCGTAACTGTTGCCATGTTGCTCGGAGAAATCGGCGATCCGCTGCGTTTTGATGATGCAAAACAGATTTCCCGTCTTGCAGGCTACAACCTCATAGAAGACAGCTCAGGCAAGAACAAGAGCGGCACAGCCATATCAAAAAGAGGCAGAAAGAATCTGCGGCGTGTGCTTTATCAGATTTCGCTGACGATGGTGGCGACTAATTCTGAAATGAAACAGCTGTACCACTATCTGAAAACCAGAAAAGAAAACCCGTTGAAGAAAATGCAGGCACTGGTCGTGATCGGAAAGAAGGTTCTGAGCCTGATTTACGCGCTTGCAAAGAAAAAGGAATATTACCACGGCGACAGAGTGTTGGGTGCAGTACGCCAAAGTCAACTGTTGCTTGCAGCATAAAAACGTTCAGTTTCGACAAACGTCGCTGTGGCATATTTGCCGGCGATTATCAAGGGTAAAATGAACGGCTGCGCCGCCCTTGACAATCACCGCCAAATATGCAGGCGGCAGACAAGGCGGCTTAAGCCGCCCAATTCCAAGAGAATTGGACACTACAATTCATAGCCGATACAGGCGCGGAGGAAGGAGGCACCCTCCATCAGCCCACCCGAGGCAGTACTTAAGCAAAAATGCTCCTCCGCGCCTTTATCCAAAAAGACCGAATGAAGGAATGTTAGGACTTTGATCCCGTGAGAACTGATAGGGTTAGTGTTTGGGTAGCTATTGGCGTGAATACTATGTAAAAATCACAGCAAACGCAAAACTTTTGATTGCGTTCATCTGTGTTAAAATATTTTTCTCTGTTAATTTTGGGAGAAACTATTGACAAATTTCATTTTTTGAGATAGGAGTGTGAGAATATGAAACAAAACGTATTTGCCAGAGTGCTGTGCATTGCTTTGGCGCTGATGACCGTCGGTTCCATGACGCTGATCGGTTTTCAAATGTTCTCAGCAGACGCGGCGGCAACACCGACGGCTAACGGATCCGGTGTTATAACCGATGATTACGTCAATCTGCGTTCGGGAGCCGGTACCAACTATAGCGTAGTGACCAACATGAGCAAAAACACAAAGGTCACTTTTATAGACGGTAAGCTTTACAGCACTAACTGGTATAAGATCAAAGAATTAAAAACCAACAAAACAGGCTATGTACATAAGAATTATGTCAAGGCGACTGAAACCGCTTCTTCTTCCGCTTCTTCAACTTCGGGTTATATAAACGCGGATTATGTGAATCTGCGCAAGGGAGCCGGTACCAACTATGCGGTCGTTACAACCATGCGTGTCAACACCAAGCTGACCTTGGTCAGCACTAAGCTGTATAACAGCAGTTGGTATAATGTCAAGCTTTCAAACGGACAAACAGGTTATGTCATGAAGACATATGTTACCCTGAATGCCGCTTCAACAACCAAGGCGACTCAGAAGGCTACGCAGGCAACGACACCAAAGCCCACCCAGCAGGCTACTCAGGCGACTAAAGCGACCGAGACGACAAAGCCGGCAACGGCTCAAACAGGTTATATCAATGCCGATTATGTGAATTTGCGCAAGGGAGCAGGCACTAACTACGCGGTCGTAACCACTATGCGTATCAATACCGCGTTCACCTTTATCAGCACAAATCTTTATAATTCCTCGTGGTATAACGTAAAGCTCAGCGACGGAAAAACAGGATATGTTATCAAGGATTACGTAACCAAGGACAGCAGTAATACCGATAACAACAGCAATACGAAACCTGCGGAAAACAACACGGCTCCTTCCGCCGGCACGGTCACGCTGTCCGTTTCCTCACGCACTATCTATGTCGGAAATAAATTTGCCGTCACAGCAAAAGGCGCGAGCAATGTGAAATGGACAAGCTCAAAAACCTCTGTCGCCACCGTTGACAGCAACGGTGTTGTTACCGCAAAAGCGAGCGGTACCACAACGATCAAAGCGGCTTCGTCAACATCTTCGGCAAGCTGTACTATCACTGTCGTATCCGGTTCCTCCGTGCATATTTCACAGACGAGCATAAGCAATATGCGCTGCGGAAAGTCGGTCCTGCTTACTTCAAACACGAGCGGAGTAAGCTGGAGTACGTCAAACTCCGCGATCGCAACCGTTAAAAACGGCGTGGTAACCACCAAAGGCAACGGTTATGTCACTATCACCGCCTCCAACGGTTACGGCGCGGCAACCTGTTTGATCCAGGTGATCGGAAGAGACAATATTCGTTTTGTTTACGCCTCTCCCAACTCTGCGCCCAAGAACACCGAAGTGACATTCAAGGCTATTACCGACACAGACCGTGTCGCGGTTCGCTTTGTTGTTTCCAAGGACAGCAAGTCCTACACCGTAGAAGCAAACAACAAGACAAAGGAAGGCAATACTCTGGTTTGGACAGGCAGCTATAAGCTTGACGAGGCAGGTACATGGAAGGTGAAGGCTTACGCTAAGTACAAAACCTCCACAAGCTATCTGACGACTGCCGTAAACGGCGAGTCAGAGGTGTTTGTCACCAATGCTACAAACACCACCGCTACCGTTACGGGTACAAGGCGTGCAAGCGACGAAGTTATCAAGATAATTTCAGAGTTTGAGGGCTTCCTTCCCGAGATAACCCCCGACTCGATCACGGGCGATCCCACAATCGGTCACGGCAAGGTGATTTTTTCAAACGAACAGTTCTACAATAATCTCACCCGCAGTGAGGCTTACGCATACTTGGTGCAGACCGTAAACACCGGCGCCTACACCGAACGCACAAATTCTTTCCTGACATCAAACGATATCAAGTTCAACCAGCAGCAGTTTGACGCGCTTGTTTGCTTTGCCTATAACGTGGGCGCGTATGCTCTTACGAACGATTCAACACTTTCCTCAGTGCTGCTCAATACCTATTCCGGAACGAGCTCGGTAAAGGCAGGCGGTTCGGGTTATGTCAACGCATCCGCAGTCAACCTCAGAAGCGGAGCCGGCACCAACTACAGCATAGTAACAAATATGGCGCAGAACACCTCCTTTACCTTTGTAGACGGCAAGCTCTATAATTCCGCATGGTATAAAATAAAGCTCAGCAACGGCAAAACCGGCTACATTTATTCCATTTACGCTTCCTCTACAGGTGGCACGAGGGATCTTAACAAAATCGACAAAAACACGTTTATAAACCGCTTCCTGCAATATCACCACGCAAGCGGCGATTGTTGGTGGGGACTGCTTTACCGCCGCGTTGACGAGGTTGAAATGTTCCTCTACGGCGACTATGAGCTTGACGGAAGCAGAAACAAATACCACTTTGAATATTACTGCGGTTCTTACAGCCGCATAAGCATCAGTTAAAGAAAGGCGGATACTGTAATGAATAAAACTATCGGATTTATCGGCGCGGGCAATATGGCGACCGCGATCATCAAGGGCTTGATCGCTCAAAAAGGGAACGCGGACAACATAAATGCCTTTGACGTCAGCAAGGAGCGTGTTTCCGCGATGCGTGAGCTTGGCGTCAATGTATGCGGCAGCGGAGAAGAGGTAGTTTCCGAAAGTGATATAATCGTTCTCGCGGTAAAGCCGCAGAACTACGCTGAGGTGCTCAGTGGTGTCCGCGGCGCTGTCAGCGAACAAAAGACATTTGTATCCATCGCCGCAGGTATCTCTATCGGTTATGTGCAGGACGCGCTCGGCTGTTCATGCCCTGTGATGCGCGTTATGCCAAATACTCCGCTTCTGCTCAAAAAGGGCGCGTCCGCGCTTTGCCCTTCCGAAAATATGAGTGGGGAGGATAAAAAGCTGATCGCTGATATGTTCGCAGGCAGCGGCGTCTGTGAATTTCTCACCGAGGATCACATGAACGAGATCATAGCCGTAAACGGCAGCAGTCCTGCCTATATCTATCTGTTTGCCAAAGCTATGGCGGATTACGCTGAGTCGCAGGGTATCGACTATGACAAAGCAATGAATCTTATCTGCGCTACCCTCGAAGGCTCCGCCGCTATGCTCAGAGAAAGCGGAGACAGCGCCGACACTTTGATCGATAAGGTCAGCTCCAAAGGCGGCACGACCATAGCTGCGCTTGAGCGCCTGCGCGCTCACGGCTTTTATGAGGCGATTTTAGACGCAATGGACGCATGTACAAAACGCGCCGAGGAGCTCGGCAAATAATACCCTCATAATTCTTCGAACTTTCGCATATTCTTTGACAGGGGACGAGTCCCACGTCAAAGAAAGGGTGTCAATGTGAAAGGTATCGTTTTATCCCTTAGCAAAAAACCGGCTATCAAAACTATCAGGCTGCCCGGTTCGGGCAGCCTGATCAAAAACTACGGCTTGATACTGTTATTTGCCGCTTTGCTGCTGTTTGGTTTAGTCGGCGGAGCGCTGTACGCGCACTGCGCAGGCGAACGGTTTCTCAAGTCGCTCGATTTTTTGTTCATGACTAATTTGGACGCAAGGCTAAAGCAGGGCGATTTCGGTATTTTCTGCGCGTGCTTTGCATCTGATTTTATTTTTTTGCTCAGCACATATCTTTTCGGAATGAGCCTGTGGGGGATCCCGTTTATTGCGGCAGCGGTGCTGTTCAAGGGATTCGGCACCGGTTTAACTGCGGGATATCTCAGCATGAGCTATGCCCTCAGCGGAGTAGGCTTTTATCTGTTGGTGCTGCTCCCGGGTACGTTTTTGTTTTGCGTTGCGCTGATATTTTTTTCTGCGGCGGCGTTTCGATATTCCCAACAGTCCTTTCGGGCTGTTTTTCTTGAAAAGCCGTTCCCGAACGCTCCCCGGCAGACGGCAATAGCATTTGGCTCGCGTTTTTTCACGGCTCTGATCATTTCCTTTGCCGCCTGCGCGTTAGACACCGTGCTGTGGACGTGTTTTGCCGGAACTTTTAAATTTTAACAGGCTTTCAGGCGATTTCAAATTTGGAGGATACTATGGCATCTGCTAAACCGACTCTTCCCATAACTAAATTTTTCTCTCAGCTGATCGGAAGCTTCCCAAAGCTGTTTTTGGCGAACGTATTGTTTTGTTTGCCTCTTGCGGTTTTTTTTGCGTTGTTTTATGCAATTTCGCTGATCCCGGGGCTGACTCCTGCGGCGGTCATGCTGATACGGCTGCTGACAGTCATTCCCGTTTTCCCGTTCTACGCCGGAGTTACTCAGGTGGCTGCGCATATCATAAGGGAAGAAAACATACCGGTCGTGTCCGATTTTTTTGCGGCTGTTAAGGATAATTTTTTTAGGTTTTTAGTACACGGCACTGTTATGTACGCGGTCGGTGTGCTCAGTTATTTTTCCATATCATTCTACGTTCACATGCTCAGCGGCAACAGTGCTCTGTTCGCCCCTTTGATCATCAGCGTGATCGTCGCGGTTTTTATACTGTTTACTTTTTTTTATATTCCCTCAATGACGGTAACCTTTGACATATCCATGAAAAACATTTATAAGAACAGTTTTTTGATGAGCTTCGGTGAATTCAAAAAGAATTTGCTCGCTGCGTTCGGTTTGTTTCTTTTGTTTATTTTTTCCGCATCCTTTTTGGTTGCGTGCATGGGCAACCGTATCGCCATCATTATTGTAACGGTTTTACTGGTTATGTTTTTTCTGCCGTCAGTTACCGCCTATATTATTAACGCTGCGGTTTATCAGCGGATGTACGATATGGTGGTTGACAATACAGAGCAGTTAAAAAGCGTTGAGAACCGTATCACGGAGGCAAGGCAACAGGCGGCTGTGAAGCAGTTTGACGCAGAAGCCGTTAAAAATGAACTCAGTGAAAAGCTGAGAGAGTTTGATATTGACGAAAACGCCGACGGCGATGAGTATATATTTTTTGAAGGGCGCATGATGAAGCGCGGTACACTGCTGCGAATGAAGCGCGAAGTTACAGAAAGTGAGATGAATTAAAATGGCAGGTAAACATACGGCGCAGACAAACAAAAAGCCCGTCGCAATCATTGTCATTATCGCGGTAATTGCAGTTGGTTTGATCGTCGGCGGCATAATATTTTTTATGAATAACGGAAAATCCCCCGAAAATGCAAATCCGGTAACCACGACCGCTGCCGTCACCACGCAGCCAACCTTTACGTCCGTGCCTGATTCACAGCCGCAGACAGCGAGCGGAGCCGCGCAGAGCACCGAGGCTCAGACATCTGCTCAAAATGAAGGTCAATCTTCCGCGCAGGAAACCCAATCTCCGGCAACAGCTCAGAATATCGTTGTACCAACCGAGGCTCAGGGTGAAGTGACGCATTTTAACAATACCTATATCCCCAACGGACGAGCCGAGGACGCGTTTACAGGCGAAAGCGTATCCCTGCGTGATGCGCTGGGAGCTTCCTACGCCGAAGGAGCGCTGACCTTTAATGACGACGGTACCTTTACCGACACTATCGTTTCGGGAATCGTTTCCTCAGGAAGATATAATGTTCAAAATGATAATATCACCGCTATATATTCCGACGACCATAATATGGAGATCATTGTTACCGATTGGAATAACGGAGTTCCCGTGAAGTTCAGTGTGAATTACGGCGGTTGTATTGTATATTTCGGGTGAGTTATGAGCAAGAAAAAACAACAGGGCAAGCAGTTTGCATCAAAAACACCTAAACAGGCTAACGGCAGTAAAAAGAAGATCATCATTTTGGCAGTAGTATTGATCGCGGTCACCGCGGCAGCAGTCGCGGCGGTTGTCATCGGTGTAAATATGCCTGAGGGTCTCGGGGGCAGTCAGTGGATCCCCGACAGCGCAAGGAACGCCAGCACCGACGAGGCGGTTCCCATGCAGGAGGTTTACGGCACATACTACAGCAACTATCAGGGCAGCCTGACGTTTAAGGACGATAATACATTTGAATTGTGGCTCAGTCCCGGAGACGCTTCCGACGGTACTCATTCGGGTACTTATGAGGTGAAAGATAATACAGTGAAAGCAACGTTCGGCGACGGGACAAAATCCACGTTTACACTGAAACGCGACGGAACGCGAATAGTATCCGTTCAGATGGATTATGAGGATTATAAAGTAAGTTTTAAAAAGCAAGAGGCGGAAAAACAATGAACACAAAGCTAAAACCGCATAAGGCGGCTGATCGCATATATCTTTTCGACAATGTAAAGTGGCTCGCAATAGTGATGGTCGTTGTCGGACACGCCATAGGCTTCCTCACTGAGGCAAGTAAGGGCAATCAGCTCGAGAAGAATCTGTTTGTTATCATCTATTCGGTACATATGCCGTTGTTTATTTTCATCAGCGGTTTGTTTATTAAGCCGATGGATAAGGATACAAAGATCCCCAAGGACAAGATCATCGCGTTTATAGCCATAGGTATCGTGCTTCGGGCGTTTACAGCAATTCTGAGAATCTTGCTCGGCAAGCATGATTACTTCTATTCGGTTATGGATATGTACGATTCCTACACGTGGTTTATGGGGGCGATCGCCGTGATGATCTTCCTGACGTGGCTGTTTCGCGCTTATTCGCCGAAAATCGTTTTCCCGGTTGTGCTGCTTGTCGGATGCATGGCAGGCTACGATAAGTTTTTGGGCGATCAGTTTTCTTTGATGCGTATCGTTGTATTTTTTCCGGTGTTCCTGATAGGATACTATTTAACGCCGGAACAGATTTTGAAGCTCAACTCAAACAAGTGGCTTAAAATCGCGGCGGTGCTGGTTATTGCCGGATTTGTTACGCTTTGCCTGATGAACAAGGATTTTGGTGCGACATTCAGACCGCTCTTTACCGGAAGGAACCGCTTTACAGTGCTGAAAAAAGATCAATATCCGTTTGGGGCTTTCTATCGTTTGGCTTCTTACGGTATTTCCGCGCTTATGGGACTTTCAGTAATGTGCTTAGTTCCAAACAAATCTTTGGGTTATATCACAAAGATGGGCGCGAAAACTCTGCAAATCTATTTCTGGCACAGAATGATCATAATGATCATGGAGCATTTCAAGCTCTATGATATGATCCAATCACGCACAGGCAGCACTATCGCTACCGCTGTTTATATTCTGCTCGCGGTAGGCGTGGCGTTTATCTGTTCCGTACCGCCGTTGTCATTCCCTACAAAACAGCTGCTCGGCATAGGGAAGAGAGCACAAAAACAATCATAAGTTTGTTAAACAGGAGTCTCTGCGGACTCCTGTTTTTGCGTCGGCAGCATATACCATCGGTTGTTTTCATAATACAGATACCGCTGCTGTCCGTGGATAAGACAGGCATAACGGATTTTAGGTTTTCCTTTTCGCGCTGAGTCAAGCCAGCGGATGTCGGTGATTTTATCAATGTAAAAAACCTGACCGCTGTCCCAAATGATTTTATCCGGCGTTATTCTTCCGTCGCACTCAAAGTTTGCAACTACTTTCACAAATATTTTCATAACGCACTGCTCCGCAAACATATGTTTTATATCAATATTATAGAACGTTCGTTTGAATTTGTCAAGCGCTTTTTGGCAAGCTTTCAAGATAATAAGAAGCTTTCCTATGAAACGCTGCCCTTACCGTTATCACCGTTCCAAAGTACGCGAGCTGAAAAATGCACTCATAACTTCCTAAAGAAGAAGCTTTCTCGCGAAACGCCGCCCTTACCGTTATCACTGTTCCAAAGTACGCGAGCTGAAAAATGCACTCATAACTTCCGAAAGAAGAAGCTTTCCCGCGAAACGCCGCCCTTACCATTATCACCGTTCTAAAGTACGCGAGCTGAAAAATGCACTCATAACTTCCGAAAGAAGAAGCTTTCCCGCGAAACGCCGCCCTTACCGTTATCATCGTTCCAAAGTACGCGAGCTAAAATAATTACAGTTGTGTAATTAACGTTTACAAACGCAAGATGTTGTGTTAAGATGAAATTTGAAATAGATTTTTGCAAACAAATATTTGATTTCGGAAGTTTTTAAATAATTAAAATATTATAGAAGCTAAGCTTTAGGAGGAACAAATATGGAAGCGTATAAAAAGGAATTTATAGAATTCATGGTTGATTGTCAGGTGCTTAAATTCGGAGATTTCGTCACCAAAAGCGGAAGAAAAACACCGTTTTTTGTCAATACAGGTTTTTACAGAACCGGTGCGCAGCTGCGTAAATTAGGTGCTTATTACGCCGAGGCTATCAAGGAGCGTTTCGGGTTTGACTTTGACGTGTTGTTCGGACCGGCATATAAGGGTATTCCTCTGTCTGTAGCGGCTACGATCGCCATAAGCGAAAAATTCGGAGCCGATATCCGCTACTGCTCAAACCGTAAAGAGGTCAAGGATCACGGCGATAAGGGTATTCTGTTGGGCAGCCCCATTGAGGACGGCGACAGGGTCGTTATCATCGAGGACGTAACTACCGCAGGTACCTCGATCGAGGAAACGCTCCCAATCATCAAGGCACAGGGCGATGTAACGCCTGTCGGTTTGGTGGTTTCCGTTGACCGCATGGAGCGCGGAAAGGGCGAAAAAAGCGCGCTTGATGAGATAGAGGAAAAGTACGGACTGCAAACCACCGCGATCGTTACAATGGCAGAGGTAGTTGAGCATTTGTATAACAAGGAGTACAAGGGCAGGGTGATCATCGACGATAAGCTCAAGGCGGCGATCGACGCATATTACGAGCAGTACGGTGTAAAATAATAGGAGTTTCACCATGGTATCTTCAAACGATAATGAACATCAGGGGCATAGGCAGCGTCAAAAAGAAAAGTTTTTGAGAAACGGATTCGATGTTTTTGAGGAGCATGAGATCCTGGAAATGCTGCTCTACTACGCGATTCCGCGCCGCGACACAAATCCTGTCGCGCACCGTCTGATCAACCGCTACAGCTGCTTCGGAATGGTGTGCGACGCGCCCTCAGACGAATTGGAGCGGGACTTTGGATTGTCGAAAAACGCGGTCACGCTGCTGAAAATGGTACCTGAGCTGTCCCGTGTTTATTGCGAATCAAAGCTGAATAACAGAAACGTGATCGAAGAGGATACTATAGGACCGCTGCTTCAAAGTATGTTTATCGGACGTACAAGTGAAGCGGTGGCAATGGTGCTCGGGGACGCGAAGGGAAGGATCATTTTTTCGGATATCATCGCCTATGGCTCGATAAACAGCACTGAGATGCCTGTACGGAAAATGGTGGATCTGGCTATTCGCCATAACGCCAAGACCGCCTTTATCGCACACAATCACCCCAGCGGTTCACAGCTGCCGTCTAAAAATGATTTGGATTCCACCATGATAATTTACGACACGCTGCATAATATCGGCGTGCGCCTGGTCGATCATTATATAATCACAGACACCCACTATACATCACTACGGCACAGCGGTATGGCTGAGCATATTTTTGTTTATTGATTTTATGGATTTTAAACTACATTCCGCGTACAAACCCACCGGAGACCAGCCGCAGACGATAGATAAGCTGGTAAACAGCATCCTCGGCGGCAATAAAGAACAAACCATGCTCGGCGTTACAGGCTCGGGTAAGACCTTCACCATGGCAAATATAATCGAACGTCTCAACCGCCCAACGCTGGTGCTTGCGCATAATAAAACGCTTGCGGCGCAGCTGTGCAGCGAGTTTAAAGAGTTCTTTCCCGAAAACGCGGTAGAGTATTTTGTAAGCTATTACGACTACTACCAGCCCGAAGCGTACGTGGCGCAAACCGATACTTATATCGAAAAGGACAGCTCCATCAACGATGAGATCGACAAACTGCGCCACAGCGCGACGCTCGCGCTGTCCGAACGCCGCGACGTTATTATTGTCGCCTCGGTTTCCTGCATTTACAGCTTGGGAAACCCGATCGATTACCGCAATATGGTTATTTCGCTGCGCCCGGGGATGCAAAAATCACGCGATGAATTGCTGAAAAAGCTGGTGGAGCTGCAATATGAACGCAACGACATAAATTTTATAAGAAATAAATTCAGAGTCAGAGGAGACGTTGTGGAAATTTTTCCTGCCGCATCCAATGACTCTATCATTCGTGTGGAGTTTTTCGGAGACGAGATCGACCGTATCTCCGAAATAAATCCGCTGACCGGAGAGCTTAAGGCGATACTGCGTCACGCGGCGGTTTACCCGGCATCGCATTACATTGTTTCCCGTGATAAAATGCAGACCGCACTTGCGGAAATCGAACGTGAGCTGGAAGAACGCCTTACTTACTTTCGCGAGAAGGGCAAGCTGTTGGAGGCTCAGCGCATCGAGCAGCGCACGCGCTACGATATGGAAATGCTGCAGGAGATCGGCTTTTGTACGGGCATTGAAAACTACTCGAGGATTTTGTCGGGCAGAGCGCCCGGTTCCTCTCCGTATACGCTGCTTGACTATTTCCCTAAGGATTTTTTGCTGTTTGTTGACGAATCTCATGTCACCTTGCCTCAGGTAAGGGGCATGTACGCAGGCGACCGCGCCCGAAAAAAGAGTTTGGTCGATTACGGCTTTCGTCTGCCCAGTGCGTATGACAACCGTCCTTTGAATTTTGACGAGTTTTACAGCCGCGTCAATCAAGCTGTGTTTGTCAGCGCCACGCCGGGAGATTTTGAGATCGAGAAAAGCGCGGTAGTCGCCGAGCAGATAATCCGTCCCACAGGACTGCTTGATCCTGAAATATCCGTGCGTCCCACGGAAGGTCAGCTGGACGATTTGGTGTCGGAGATCAATATTCGCACAGCCAAAAAGCAGCGCGTTCTGGTTACTACCCTCACCAAAAAAATGGCGGAGGATCTGACCGATTATCTGGAAACCATGGGTATTCGAGTGCGCTATATGCACCACGACATCGACACCGTGGAACGCATGGAGATCGTGCGTGATCTTCGCTTAGGCGAGTTTGATGTACTGGTCGGTATAAATCTGCTCAGAGAAGGACTTGATATTCCCGAGGTATCGCTGGTCGCGATTCTTGACGCTGATAAAGAGGGCTTTTTGCGCAGCACGCGTTCGCTGATACAGATCACGGGCCGCGCCGCCCGCAACAGCGAAGGCACGGTTATCATGTACGCCGACAGCGTTACCGAGTCTATGCGCGTATGTCTTGAGGAAACAAACCGCCGCCGCGAACTGCAGCAGCGCTATAACGAGGAACACGGTATCGTACCCAAGACGATAGTGAAGAAGGTCAGCGAGATCTTGGAGATCTCAACCCATGACGACAGCGAATTCAAGCACGCCAAGAAGCTTTCAAAGGCGCAGCGGCAGCAGCTTATCGAAAGCCTTACAAAGGAAATGCGCGCCGCCGCCAAGCTGCTCGAATTTGAACACGCGGCATATCTGCGTGACAAGATCAAAAAGCTTCGGGGCGAAAAATAAAGGAAGAAGTATATGGCAAAGAAAAAAACGACCGAATACGGCAACGACAGTATTGTTACGCTAAAGGGCGCCGACAGGGTACGTAAGAGACCCGCAGTAATCTTCGGCTCAGACGGTATCGACGGCTGCCAGCATTCGGTTTTTGAGATTTTATCGAACTCCATAGACGAAGCCCGCGAGGGTTACGGCAGGAAAATTTCCGTTACCAGGTTTTCCGACGGCTCGATCGAGGTGGAGGATCACGGCAGAGGTATCCCCGTGGATTACAATGAAAAGGAACAGCGCTACAATTGGGAGCTGGTGTTCTGCGAAATGTACGCGGGCGGTAAATACAATAATAACGAGGGCGAAAGCTACGAGTTTTCTTTAGGTATGAACGGTCTCGGTCTTTGCTCCACTCAGTACAGCTCGGAGTATATGGACGTTGATATCCGCCGCGACGGTTACCGTTATATGCTTCATTTTGAAAAGGGAGAGAACGTAGGCGGACTTAAAAAGGAACCCTATACAAAAAAGGATACCGGAACCAAAATCACTTGGAAGCCCGATTTAGAGGTGTTTACCGACATTGATATCCAACCCGAATACTTTATAGACGTGATGAAGCGGCAGGCTATCGTCAATGCAGGAGTGGAGTTCATATTCCGCAACCAAAACGGCCGCAGCTTCGATACCACCTCATTTATTTATGCAAACGGAGTTGTAGACCACGTTGCCGAGGTGATCGGAGACGACGGCTTAACGGGAGTCCAGCATTGGGAAACCGAGGTGATGACCCGCGACAGAGAGGATAAGGCTGAGTATAAGTGCAAGATGAATATCGCGGCAGCCTTCTCAAACAAGGTCAGCCTGACCGAGTATTACCATAATTCCAGCTGGCTGGAGCACGGCGGCGCGCCCGATAAGGCGGTGCGCAACGCTTTTGTTTATCAGATAGACAGCTATCTTAAAGCGAACAATAAATATAACAAAACAGAAAGCAAAATCAAATATGACGACGTTGAGGATTGTCTGGTGTGCGTGATTTCTTCTTTTTCCAGCGTATCCTCCTACGAAAATCAGACCAAAAAAGCGGTGACGAACAAGGGTATCCAGGACGCGATGACCGCGTTTTTGCGCCGCAGTCTGGAAATATATTTCATTGAAAATCCAATTGAAGCGGAGAAAATCGCCGAACAGGTGCTCATCAATAAGCGCAGCCGCGAAAATGCCGAGAAAACGCGCCTGAATATCAAAAAGAAGCTCTCGGGCAATTTGGATATGACTAACCGCGTCGAAAAATTCACCGACTGCCGCAGTAAAGATATTTCTGCAAGAGAATTATTCATCGTAGAGGGCGACTCCGCGAAGGGCGCCTGCGTGTTGGCGCGCAACCCGGACTTTCAGGCGATAATGCCTATACGCGGAAAGATCCTCAACTGCCTAAAGGTGGACTATGACCGCATTTTTAAGAGCGACATCATCACCGATTTGCTCAAGGTGCTCGGCTGCGGCGTTGAGGTCAAAAGCAAGGCGAGCAAAAATCTGGCGACCTTTGATTTGGATTCCCTGCGCTGGAACAAAGTCATAATCTGCACCGACGCCGATGTGGACGGCTTCCACATCCGCACCATGCTTTTAACCATGCTCTATCGTCTTGTGCCTACGCTGATACGCGAAGGCAAGGTGTTTATCGCGGAATCTCCGCTGTATGAGATCACCGCGAAAAACGAGGTGTATTTCGCCTATGACGAGCAGGAAAAGGACGAGTTTATTCAAAAAATAGGGGAGGAGAAGTTTACGGTTCAGCGCAGCAAGGGTTTAGGTGAAAACGACCCCGATATGATGAACCTTACGACAATGAATCCCGAAACAAGGCGGCTGATCAAGGTCATGCCCGATGACGCAGCTGAGACCGCCGAGATCTTTGACACGCTGATCGGCAATAACTTGCAGGCGCGCAAGGATTATATCGTTGCTCACGGCAGTGAGTTTATTGACAATCTTGACGTAAGCTGAGGAGGTGGAACATTTGGCTCCGAAAAAACGAACTTCAAAACGCTCTCCCAAGACGGAAAAAACAAAGGGCTATATCAAGGGCGCGGGAGAGGTGGTGGAACAGCCGATAGTGTCCACTATCCGTGAAAACTTCATGCCCTACGCCATGAGCGTCATTTTATCCCGTGCGATCCCCGAGATCGACGGCTTCAAGCCGTCTCACCGCAAGCTGCTGTACACTATGTATAAAATGGGGCTTTTAAACGGCGCACGCACAAAGTCTGCGAATATCGTGGGCGCCACTATGAAGCTGAATCCCCACGGCGACGCGGCTATCTATGATACGATGGTGCGTCTTTCAAAGGGTTATGAGGCGCTGCTGCATCCGTATGTTGATTCAAAGGGCAATTTCGGTAAGTTTTACAGCCGCGATATGGCGTGGGCGGCGTCACGATACACAGAGGCGAAGCTTGCGCCTATCTGCGGAGAGCTGTTTCGCGACATCGACAAGGACACAGTGGATTTTGTCGATAACTACGACAATACCATGCAGGAGCCTTCGCTTTTGCCGGCAGCGTTTCCCTCGGTACTGGTAAACGCAAATACGGGCATCGCCGTAGGTATGGCTTCCAATATCTGCTCCTTTAACCTCAAGGAGGTCTGCGATACAACCGCCGCTTTGATACGCGATCCCGAACACGACGTGCGCTCGACCTTGCCGGCGCCTGATTTTACAGGCGGCTGCCGCATCATTTACGACGATAAGGTCATCAGTCAAATATATGAAACAGGACGCGGCAGCATAAGGCTCCGCGCTAAATATGAATACGATAAAAGCGCTAACTGTATAGATGTTCTCGCTATCCCTGCTACGACCACCTGTGAGGTCATTATTGATAAAATCATTGATTTGGTCAAGCAGGGAAAGGTGAAGGAAGTTTCCGATATCCGTGACGAAACCGGACTTGACGGCTTGAAGATCACCATTGATCTGAAACGCAACGTTAATCCTGATATGCTGATGGCGAAGCTCTTTAAGCTCACCACCCTCGAGGACAGCTACGCCTGCAATTTCAACGTGCTTATCGGCGGAGTTCCAATGGTACTCGGTGTAAAGGCGCTGCTGGAGGAATGGATCGCGTTCCGTATCGAATGCGTCAAACGCCGTACCTTTTATGAGCGTACAAAAAAAGCCGACAGACTTCATCTGCTGCGCGGACTGGAGAAAATTCTCCTTGATATCGACAAGGCTATAAAGATCATCCGCGAAACCGACGAGGAAGCAGAGGTAGTTCCCAACCTGATGATCGGCTTCGGTATCGATCAGATACAGGCGGAATACGTCGCCGAGATTAAGCTGCGCCATCTCAACCGCGAGTTTATTTTAAAACGCACGAAGGATATTGAAGATTTGGAACGTGAGATCTCCGAGCTTGACGATATATTGAAAAGCAAGGCAAGGATCAAAACCATTATCGTCAAGGAGCTGAAAGCGATAGGGGATAAGTACGGTCAGCCTCGCAGAAGCATGATCATTTATGAAGACGCCGTACAATATGAGGAAGAGATCGAAGCAGTACCCGACTATGCCTGCACATTCTTCTTTACCAAGGAGGGTTACTTTAAGAAGATAACTCCGCAGTCCCTGCGCATGAGCGGCGCTCACAAGCTAAAGGACGGAGACGAGATCACGCAGGAAATCGAGCTTTCCAACAACTGCGATCTGCTGTTCTTCACGGATAAGGCGCAGGTCTATAAAACAAAGGCAAGCGAATTCGCCGATACAAAAACCAGCGTTCTGGGAGATTATGTTTCAGCCAAGCTTGGAATGGACGAGGGCGAAAACGCCGTATATATGGTAGCTACCAAGGATTACAAAGGAATCATGCTGTTTGGCTTTGAGAACGGAAAGGTTGCCAAGGTACCCTTAGAGGCATACGCTACCAAAACCAACCGCAAAAAGCTTACGGCGGCATATTCCGATAAAAGCCCGGTTGCCGGGATACTGTATCTGCGCGAGGACGCCGAGGTCATGGTTTACTCTTCTTCGGGCAGGATACTGCTGCTGCATACGGGTGCGCTGGCACTCAAAGCGACCCGCTCTACGCAGGGCGTTTCCGTGCTCAAGCTTAAAAAAGCACAAAGATTGTTCGATATCAAGCCCTATGCGGAAGGAACCTTCCAAAAGCCGCAGCGCTACCGTACCCGTTCGCTGCCGGCATTGGGCGCGTTGCCTTCGGCTGAGGACAGCGCCGACGAGCAGTTGAGCTTATTATAATGAACCTCAAAAAATTTTTTCACGGATTACGAAAAAACACTTGCAAAACGTGAAGAAATATGTTACTATGTATAAGTTGAATAATGTAGATTATCTTATGAAAGGACGATATCAGCATGAGCGTATGGGGAATAGTTCTCGGAATTTTACTTGCGATTGTTTCAATAGCGATTATTGTTGTGATCATTCTTCAGGAGGGTAACCAGCAGGGTCTCGGTGTTGTTACCGGTGCGGCTGACTCTTATTTCTCCAAGAATAAGGCGCGTTCCATCGATGCTTTTCTGGCACGTTGGACAAAGGTTTTCGCAGCAGTTTTTGTTATTTTTGTTATCGCACTTAACGTGCTCGCATTCTTTAAAATTCTGTAAGCATATTGTTTTTTATCAGCGCATATAATAGACCGTCGGGTTCGGCGGTCTGTTTTTTTTATAAAAAACCTCCGCCCCCACAAGTTTTTGAGTTGTTATCGGGCGGTAGCGCCCACCGGTAGTTTTTGTGCGGAGATGTTGATATGCCATTGTGGGAATTTGCTCTTATATTATTCGGAACGCTGTTGGTTTTTACCATGCTGCACGCGCTCTCAAAAAACAAACGCCCTTTCAAAAGGGCGCTTTTGTCTATGCTGGCAGGAGCGGCGACGCTGACTGCCGTTAATTTGTTATCACCTTTTAGCGGCGTATACATACCTGTTGGAACGCTGTCGGTGCTCACTTCCGTGATTGGAGGAGTTCCGGGAGTAACGCTGCTGCTGTTTTTGAATCTGATACTTTAAGGAACCTGCTTACACAGAGTTTCCCGAAGTTAATCGGGATCTAAAGCGCTGTACACTTCCTCCAGCGCTTCTCCCACATTTTCTGCGTCGCGGGTCATCATGCCGAGCATGGTTTTATAGATGGTTTGAGGATAGCACAAAAAGTTTTTCTTGATTACTTCCGCCTGTTCGTAGGTGGGAGCGAACAGAGAAAACTGCAGCAAATCCACTTTACCGCCGGAAATGCGGCAGTTTACGGTATAGCCGTTATCGTTTTCCGTGATTTCCACAAAGTTTTCCCTTGCGGTTTTGCGTTCAGCCAGCAGCCGCAGTGCGCAGTCATAGGACTTTTGCTTTACGGAATGTGCCAGCGTGGTTTCAAGCTGCTTTGCGATCGTATTGCCGTTTCTGCTCAGTACAAATGCCTGCTCGCCGTCTATCGTTCCGTCGGCAATAAGATTGCCGTCGCTCACCAGCTCGTCAAACGCGACGGAAATCTCAAAGAAATTTGCCAGCTCGTCGCTGATGATGGCTTCTGTGATAAGGTTTTTGCTCATTCTGTCATTGACGGAAAAGTACAGATAGCAGATAAGGATTTTTATTTCGTTTTTACTGCGCAGACCGCCGGGAGCGATCCCTTCGTCAAAGGTGTTAAAAGCCATTTTTTTCACCGCCCTTTTTATAATAGCCGCTGATATATTTCTTATTATAGCACACAATATAAAAAAAGAAAATCGCTAATCGAAAATAAAAAAATAAATTGACGTACAGGCTTTATTGTGATAAAATATAAAAGTACAGACGCAGTTGTACATTCGTGACTTGAAAGGGGTGATTTTTTGACCGGGTTGACAAGTTATATGCCTTTGATCTGGTTAGGATTTGCTGTCATGATGGCGGTATGTGAGGCTGCTACGACCCAGTTGGTATCAGTGTGGTTTGTCATTGGAGCGCTGTGCGCCGCTGTGGCAACGATTTTTACGCCTTCGTTGCTGATCCAGTCTTTGATCTTTTTGTCAGTGTCGCTGATAGCGCTGATTGCTACCCGACCTTTTGTCAAAAGATTCAAACAAAAACATCAAAAGGTAAATACCAATTCGGATCGTATGATAGGTCAAATCGGAACCGTTATCAGTCCTATCAACGACGCTCAAAGCGTCGGTCAGGTCAAGGTACTGGGAGAGACGTGGACTGCGCGTTCGGATCTCGCGCCGATCCCGACAAACGCAAAAATCAAAGTGCTCGCCATTGAGGGCGTAAAGCTTTTGGTAGAGCCGACAGAGTAAAGGAGAAGATTATGACAGGATTAATTATTATCGGAGCGGTCATTTTGATCGTATTGATTCTTATCGTAAGAAATATTCAAATCGTTCCGCAGGCGCATGCGTTTGTCATTGAGCGCTTGGGAGCTTACAGCACCACGTGGGACACAGGTCTGCATATCAAGGTGCCTTTTATTGACCGCGTATCCAAAAAGGTATCTCTCAAGGAGCAGGTGGTCGATTTTCCGCCTCAGCCCGTTATTACCCGTGATAACGTAACAATGCAGATAGATACTGTCGTATACTTTGAGATCACCGATCCCAAGCTGTACACCTACGGTGTGGAGCGTCCGCTCAGCGCGATCGAGAACCTCACTGCTACCACTCTGAGAAACATCATCGGTGATCTGGAGCTGGACAACACGCTCACCTCCAGAGATACGATCAATGATAAGATCCGTATTATTCTTGACGAAGCAACCGACGCATGGGGCATCCGAGTGATCCGCGTTGAGCTTAAAAACATCCTGCCTCCGCGCGAGATCCAGGATGCGATGGAGAAGCAGATGAAAGCCGAGCGTGAAAGAAGAGCTCGTATTCTTGACGCGGAGGGTGAAAAGCGCAGTCAGATCCTTGTTGCCGAGGGCTTGAAGGAAAGCGCTATACTCAAGGCCGACGCTGTTAAGGAGCAGAAGATCCGTGAGGCGCAGGGTGAGGCTGAAGCTATTCTCACCGTGCAGAAGGCTAACGCCGACGCGCTGAAAATGCTCAACGAAGCTGCTCCCAACGACAGAGTTATCCAGCTCAAAAGTCTTGAATCATTTGCCAAGGCTGCTGACGGCAAGGCTACAAAAATCATTATTCCTTCCGAAATTCAGGGCTTTGCGGGCAGTGTTGCCGCTGTAAAGGAACTCTGGAAGGACGAAAAGTAAAAAGTGTTAGCAATAGGGCTGTTTTTATAAACAGCCCTTTTAGCTGACGGGTAAAATGAGTGGTAAAATATGAATTGGATTCAAATGCTTTGGTGCTTTGTAACACTGTCTTTTTTAGGCTGGGTATTTAACATGATCCACAGCTTTATCAGTGAAAAAAAGATTTATAACAAAGGATTTCTGACGCTGCCGTTTTGCCCGTCTTACGGCGCAGGCGGCGTGATTTGCTATTATGTATTCCATAACCTTGCGGATAATATTTTTATCACCTTTATAGGCAGTGCGCTGGTGCTTTCTGTTTTAACTGTCATCTGCGGCGCTTTGCTGAACAAGATACTCGGCTGCAAGCCGTGGGACTATTCCGGTATGCGCTTTAATATCGGCACCTATCTCACTCTTCCAAATGCAATGATGCTTGGTTTGTTAGGTGTGTTCACAGTACATATGCTGGTGCCTCCGCTCAATTTGCTGCTTAATATGATCCCGGATTCGCTGAGTTTGATTCTGGTGCTGATCTTTTGCGGAATGATACTGATTGATTTTATCTTTTCTTTGGTTACGATCATCCGCCTGCGCAAACGGATCAAACATCTCGGCAATGAGGCTGAACTGCTTGGAACGGGTGTTTCTTCCGAAAAACTTCGAGAAATAGAAAAAAACTATAATCTGATCTTCACCAACAGTCCTCTAAGAAAAAGAATGGTAAATGCCTTTCCCGAACTGAAAAGCTCGGGAACAGTTAAACTGATCACGGCAAAGCTCGAGGAAATCAAGATCGACAACATGAAGGAATATGAAACCGTCTACGAGAAAGATGAGGATAAGCCTTTTGCCGCGGGTTTTTGTTTTGCTAAGCTGTTTGCGCTCTTTTTGATCGGTTCTTTTTTGGGCTCATGTATTGAAACCGTCTACGCGATTTTCGCGGAGGGTCACCTTGAACTGCGCGTCGGCATAGTATACGGACCCTTTATTCCCGTTTACGGCGGCGGCGCGGTGCTTCTCACCGCTATTCTTTATAAAATGTACAAGCTCAGCGATACATTGCTTTTTGTTATCAGCGCGTTTTTGGGAGCCTTTTTTGAATATATGTGTTCATGGTTGCAGGAAACCGTTTTGGGTACGGTATCATGGGATTACAGTGACATGCCGCTGAATATAAACGGCCGCACAAGCTTGATGTACGCGTTTATCTGGGGCTTTTTGGGATTGATCTGGGTGCGCTATCTCTATCCGTTTGCCTCAAAAATGATCGAAAGGATACCTAAAAAGCAGGGTTCCGTAATCACGGCATTTTTGGTTATCTTTATGATCTACAACGGGAGTGTCACCATGATTGCTATTTCCCGCTGGAACCTGCGTTCACAGGGAGCTGAGCCTGCCAATTCATTTGAGAGCTATATCGACGAAAAATTTGACGATGAGCGAATGTCGCTGCTGTTTCCGCATATGAGGTATTCAGACGACCTTACGGAGATAACTGCAGGGAAAAAAGAATAACCGGCACGCATGAAATATGATTATTATTCTTTGCGGCTATTGAAATTACCGATATTTTTTTGTATAATATATTAGACTGTTGAAAATCAATAAAGATAAGGAGCAGCATATGAAAAAGGTAGCTATCATCATGGGTTCTGACAGCGATTTTCCCGTAGTATCAAAAGCGGTCAAAAAACTTAAAGAATTCGACGTTCCGTATGAGGTTCACGTAATGAGCGCTCACAGAACTCCCGACGCGGCAATTGCGTTTTCCGCATCGGCAAAACAAAACGGTTTCGGTGTTATCATCGCAGCGGCAGGTATGGCGGCGCATCTCGCAGGCGTTTTGGCTGCAAAAACCACCCTGCCCGTAATCGGTATACCCTGTAAGTCCGCGCAGCTCGACGGTATGGACGCTTTGCTTGCGACTGTTATGATGCCCACAGGTATCCCCGTAGCTACGGTCGCAGTGGACGGCGCGGCAAATGCGGCAATCCTCGCTGTGGAAATGCTGGCGCTTTCCGATGAATCGCTCGACAAAAAACTGGAAGCAATGAAAGCTGATATGGAAAAGGGCGTAGCCGAAAAGGACAAGGCTATGCAGATTAAGGTGGCGGAGCTTTGAGAGAGAAATATTTAACCGTTGATCCCGCGCTTGACAAAGTGCATGAGGAGTGCGGAGTTTTCGGTATCTATAAGAACAACAGTGAGCTTGATGTAGTGGAAATCACACACGACGCGCTATACGGACTGCAGCACCGCGGTCACGTCAGCGCAGGTATCACTGTCAACGATAAAGGCAGCTTTTCAACGGTCAAGGAGCTTGGAATGGTTTCCGAGGTGTTCAATGACAAAACGCTTAAAAAGCTGCCGCGCGGCAACATTGCTGTAGGTCATGTGCGCTATACTCTTAACCAAAGTCTTGACCGCGCTGCTAATCAGCCGCTTGTTTTGCGGTACAAGGAAGGCTCCATTGCTATTTCGGTGAACGGAGCGATCACAAATTTTCCGCAGATACGCAAGGAGCTGGAGCGAGGCGGCGCGATTTTTCAGTCTAATTCGCACGCCGAGCTGATGGCATATGTCATCGCTACCGAGCGCTGCTCCACCGACAATATTGAGGACGCGGTGCTTCGCGCGATGGACAGACTTGAGGGCGCTTACTCCACGGTCATCTGCGCTCCCAGCCGTGTGATAGCCTTCCGCGACCGTTACGGCTTTCGTCCGCTGTGTATCGGCAGAATAGGGGAAAGCTATGTTTTTTCGTCGGAAAGCTGCGTTATCGACAGCATCGGCGGAGAATTTGTCAGAGACATCGAACCGGGTGAAATGGTTGTGGCAGACGAGAGCGGCTTGCACAGCTATCGTCAGACAAAATCCGCTCCGCGCACCTCGCTTTGTCTTTTTGAATATGTTTATGTCGCAAGACCCGACAGCACGATTGACGGCGTAAGCGTACACACAGCAAGACTTCGCGCCGGAGAGCTTCTCTTTAAAGAATATCCGATCGAAGCGGATATGGTATGCGGTGTACCCGATTCGGGCATCGTTGCCGCAGAGGGTTACGCCAAGGCTTCCGGTATACCGCTGGGCATGGGTTTTGTGAAGAATAAGTTTATCGGAAGAAATGTCGGAACGGGCATGGATAAGAAAAAGCGGTTGATGCAAACCAAGCTGACCGCGCTTAAATCGAATATTGAGGGAAAGCGCGTCGTTGTGGTTGACGATTCCATCGTCAGGGGAGAGACCTCTCAGCACATAGTCAAGCTGCTCAGAGGAGCAGGAGCCGTTGAGGTGCATATGCTGATCAGCTCTCCGCCCTTCATCTCTCCGTGCTATTTCGGCACCGATATCACAGATAAGGAAAGCCTTATCGCAAATAAAATGACAGTAGAAGAAATCAAAGAAAGAATCGGCGCGGATTCTCTCGGTTATCTCAGTATTGAGAGTCTCAGGCAAACAGCGAGTGAAGCAAAGGTTGAGCTTTGCGACGGCTGCTTTACCGAGCAATATGCCGCCGAGGTTCCTACGACCTTCTTTGTAGATAAATACGCAAACAAAATCAAAAAGAACTAACGGAGGACGATTTATGGAAAGCTTTTCGGAAAGTTATAAGGCGGCGGGCGTTGATATTACCGCAGGCTATAAAAGCGTTGAACTGATGAAAAAGCATGTAGCGCGCACCAACATACCCGGCGTGGTTTCGGGTATCGGCGGATTCGGCGGATTGTTCGCACCCGATTTCAAGGGCATGGAAGAGCCTGTGCTGGTGAGCGGTACGGACGGCGTCGGAACAAAGATCAAACTTGCGTTCCTGCTTGATAAGCACAATACTATCGGGATTGATTCTGTTGCAATGTGCGTCAACGACGTTATTTGCTGCGGTGCGAAACCGTTGTTTTTCCTTGACTATATCGCGATCGGAAAGAATGTTCCCGAAAAGGTCGCTTCGATAGTTGAGGGTATCGCCGAGGGCTGCGTGCAGTCCGGGTGCGCCCTTATCGGCGGTGAGACTGCCGAGCATCCCGGTTTGATGCCCGTTGACGAGTATGATGTGGCAGGCTTCTGCGTCGGTATTGCCGACAAGCCGAAGATGATCGACGGCTCCAAGGTCAAGGCAGGCGACGTTTTGATCGGTCTGCGCTCGTCAGGCGTTCACTCAAACGGCTTTTCACTTGTGAGAAAGATCTTTGATATAAATGAGCAAACCATAAACAACACCTATCCCGAGCTTGACGCTCCTTTGGGTGAGGTTTTGCTCACACCCACAAAAATCTATGTCAAGCCTTTACTCGCGCTGATGGAAAGGGTAGAGGTCAAGGCGGTATCGCACATCACGGGCGGCGGTTTCTATGAGAACATTCCCCGTATGCTCCCCGACGGATTGTCCGCGAGGGTAGAAAAAAGCGCGATCCCCGTTTTGCCGATCTTTAAGCTTATGCAGCGCGTCGGCAATATAAGCGAGCACGATATGTTCAACACCTTCAATATGGGCATCGGAATGGTTGTAGCCGTTTCCGAAAAAGAGAAGGAAGCTGCGCTCGAGATCCTCAAAGCAAACGGCGAGGACGCCGTAGTGCTCGGAGAAATCGTTGAGGGCAGTCAAGGAGTTGTGTTCGCGTAATGAAAAAAATAGTTGTTTTGGTATCGGGCGGCGGTACTAATCTGCAGGCGCTGATTGACGCGCAGGGCAAAGGAGAGCTGACAGGCGGCAGTATTACCTGTGTCGTTTCCTCAAATCCCAACGCCTACGCGCTGAAAAGAGCGGAGCAAAACGGTATCGAAACCGAGGTCATACGCCGCAGGGACTTTGACAGTCAGGATCAGTACGACGAAGCCCTGACTGCTCTTTTGAAAGGCAAAGACGCCGATTTGATCGTGCTTGCGGGTTTTATGACCATTCTCGGCAAAAAGGTTATTTCAGCCTTTGAAAACCGAATTATCAATATTCATCCGGCATTGATCCCCTCGTTCTGCGGCGAGGGCTACTACGGTCTGCGCGTTCACGAGGAAGCGCTGAAAAAGGGCGTAAAGGTGACCGGAGCCACGGCGCATTTTGTAAATGAGGTCTGTGACGGCGGACCGATCATTCTTCAAAAGGCGGTCGAAGTGCGATTCGGCGATACCCCCGAGGTTTTGCAGAAACGCGTAATGGAACAGGCGGAATGGAAGATCCTTCCCAAAGCGGTCGCTCTGTTCTGTGAAGATAAAATCAAGGTTCACGGCAATTGTACAGAAATTTTAGAATAAACGGAGGCACTCCATGAAAGCAGTATCATTAACACAGGAAATCAGCGCCACAAGCTATCCCGGCAGAGGAATCGTGTTGGGCAGAAGCGCGGACGGCGCCAAGGCGGTCATCGCCTATTTTATCATGGGCAGAAGCGAAAACAGCAGAAACAGAGTTTTTGTTGAGACTGACGACGGTATCAAAACCGAAGCGTTCGACCCATCCAAGCTTGTTGACCCGTCTCTTATCATTTACGCGCCCGTGCGTGTTCTGGGCAATAAAACCATCGTCACCAACGGTGACCAGACCGACACGATCTATGATTTGATGAATCAGCAGCTCACCTTTGAGCAGGCGCTGCGTACCCGCGAGTTTGAACCTGACGCTCCCAACTACACGCCGCGTATTTCGGGCATTGTAAAATGCTCCGGAGGCAAGATGAACTATGCAATGTCTATTTTGAAGAGTGCCGACGGTAACCCCGACAGCTGTGAGCGCTACACCTTCTCATATGACGCTCCGCTTGCAGGCAAGGGACGTTTTATCCACACCTACACAGGCGACGGAAATCCCCTCCCGAGCTTTGAGGGAGAGCCCACTGCTGTTGAGATCGGCAGTGAGGATATCGACGCTTTCGCGGAGAAAATCTGGAACGCGCTCGATGAAGATAACAAGGTATCTCTTTTTGTCCGTTATATCGACATCGCTACGGGTGAAGCGGAATCAAGAATTATCAATAAGAACAAGTGATCTGAGGTGACAATCCATGAATGAGTTAATGTTGAAGTACGGCTGTAACCCCAACCAAAAGCCGTCAAAGATTTTTATGAAGAACGGTTCAGAGCTTCCCGTTGAGGTGCTCAACGGAAAGCCCGGCTATATCAATTTTCTGGACGCGTTCAACTCCTATCAGTTGGTACGCGAGCTGAAAAAGGCAACGGGACTCCCTGCTGCCGCTTCATTCAAGCACGTCAGCCCCGCAGGTGCGGCTGTTGCCTGCGAGCTTTCCGATACACTGAAAAAAATATACTTTGTAGATGATTTGGAGCTGTCTCCCATCGCTTCCGCTTACGCAATGGCAAGAGGCGCGGACAGAATGTCCTCGTACGGCGACTGGGTAGCTCTTTCGGATACCTGCGACGTTCAGACCGCTAAGCTGCTGCAGCGCGAGGTGTCAGACGGTATCATCGCTCCCGACTACACTCCCGAGGCGCTCGAGGTGCTCAAAACCAAGCGCAAGGGGAACTACAACGTTGTTAAGATCGATCCCGATTATGCTCCCGATCCCATTGAACACAAGGATGTTTTCGGCGTAACCTTTGAGCAGGGCAGAAACGAGCTTGTTATCGACGAAGCTATGCTCATGCAGAATATTGTTACCGATAACAAGGAGCTTACCAACGAGGCTATGCGCGATCTGCTCATTGCTCTGATCACGCTTAAATACACCCAGTCAAATTCCGTTTGCTACGCAAAGGGCGGTCAGGCGATCGGCGTCGGTGCCGGTCAGCAGAGCCGTATCCATTGCACCAGACTCGCAGGAAACAAGGCTGATATCTGGTATCTCAGACAGCATCCGAAGGTAATGAACCTGCCTTTTGTAGATGATATCCGCCGTCCCGACCGCGACAATACCATCGACGTTTATATCTCAGACGATTACGAGGATGTTCTCGCTGACGGTATCTGGCAGCAGTTCTTTAAAACCAAGCCCGAGCCTCTTACACGTGAGGAGAAAAAAGAGTGGCTCAGCACATTCAGCGGAGTTTCTCTCGGTTCAGACGCGTTCTTCCCGTTCGGCGACAATATAGAGAGAGCCAAGCGTTCAGGCGTGCAGTATGTTGCGCAGCCCGGCGGCTCTATCCGCGACGACAATGTTATTGATACCTGCAACAAGTACGGCATGACGATGTCCTTCACGGGTATTCGTCTGTTCCACCACTGATCGCGGAGGTAAACACAATGAATATACTGATGATCGGCTCCGGCGGCAGAGAGCACGCGCTGATAAAAAAGCTGCTGGAAAGTCCAAAATGCACCAAGCTTTACTGCGCTCCCGGCAACGGCGGTATTTCCCGTGATGCCGAGATCGTTGATATCGGCGTAATGGACAAGGAAGGCATGGTAAAATTCGCCAAGGAAAACGCTGTGGATTTAGCGTTTGTAGCGCCTGATGACCCTCTCGCGGACGGCATGGTCGATGCTTTTCAGGCTGCAGGTATCCGCGCGTTCGGTCCCAATGCTAACGCTGCGATTATCGAAGCTTCAAAGGTTTTCTCCAAAAACCTTATGAAGAAATACGGTATTCCCACCGCAAAATACGAAGTATTTGACGATCCCGAAAAGGCGATCGCCTATGTCAAGGAGGAAAACACTGTCCCCGTAGTCGTTAAAGCGGATGGTTTGGCGCTCGGCAAGGGCGTCATCATCGCTCAGACCATTGACGACGCTGTGGCGGCGATCAAGTCCATCATGGAGGACAAGCAGTTCGGCGACTCAGGAAACAATATCGTTATCGAGGAATTCCTCACAGGTCCCGAGGTTTCCGTTCTTGCTTTTACCGACGGAAAATGCGTCAAGCCCATGGTAAGCTCCAAGGATCACAAGCGCGCTTACGACAACGACGAGGGCTTGAATACAGGCGGTATGGGTACAGTCAGTCCCAACCCTTATTACACCGACGCGCTTGCTAAGGAGTGCATGGAAACTATCTTTATTCCTACCATTGAGGCGATGAATAAGGAGGGCAGACCCTTTAAGGGCTGTCTGTATTTCGGACTTATGATGACTCCTAACGGTCCAAAGGTGATTGAATATAACGCACGCTTCGGCGATCCCGAGGCTCAGGTAGTTTTGCCTCGTCTCAAAACCGATTTGGTAGATATCTGCGAGGCGGTCATTGACGAAAAGCTTTCGGAGCTCGATATCGAGTGGTATGACGGAGCGGCTGCCTGCGTTGTTATGGCGAGCGGCGGTTACCCGGTTTCCTACAAAAAGGGGATCGAAATGTTCGGTTTAGATGAAAACGGCGGGGTAGAGGGCGCTATCGTTTACCATGCCGGCACAAAATACGAAAACGGCAAATTCTATACCAACGGCGGCAGAGTGTTGGGCGTGACAGCAAAAGCCGACACGCTCGACGAGGCGCTTGATAAGGCATATGCGGCTGTTAAGAAAATCACTTTTGAAGGCGCGCACTACCGTACCGATATCGGTAAAACAAAGTAATAGTCTTTTCTTTATTACTAAGTGACGTAATTAAAAAATTGTATAAATCAGGGTTGGTTCTCGTTAAGAAGAACCAACCCTTTTGATTTACAGGTGACTTATGACGCATTTTTGAGCTGCAATCTTAGCCTGTCGGAAATCATTGCGATAAACTCACTGTTGGTGGGCTTGCCCCTGTCATTGTGGATGGTGTAGCCGAAGTATGAGTTAAGCACATCAATATCGCCTCTGTCCCAGGCGACCTCAATGGCATGGCGTATCGCGCGCTCCACCCTTGAAGAAGTCGTGTTGTACTTCTTGGCAACCGAAGGATAGAGCTGTTTGGTGACGGCGTTGATTATTTCGGGCTTTTCCACAGACATCATAATTGAATCACGCAGGTAGTGATATCCCTTGATGTGAGCAGGAACGCCGATTTCATGCAATATCTCCGTTACTCTCAGCTCAATGCCGAAGCTGTCTATCGGGATTGGCGCTTTATAGCGCGTGTCGTTTTTCTTGAGCATAAGCGAAATGTTTTCACAAAGCTGCGCAATGTCATATGGCTTCAAAACAAAGTAGCCGGCGCCGCTGTTCATGATCTCGCGCTCAAGGACTGCGCTGTGAAATGTGGAAAACACCATAAACAGCGGCTGCTTTCCGTTTTCACGTTTTATGCTGCGCATAACGCCAATAGCGTCAAGTCTTGTCATAAACGCGTCCATCAGCACTACGTCGGGCTGTTCATGTCTTATTCTTCCGCAAAGCTCCTCGCCGTCTTTGACGCAAAATTCGACAGACAGGTTAAAATCCTGAAATACTTTCATGTCCGGCTGTAAGAATTCCGCCGCGTCTTCGGTAATAATCATCTTTGTACGATTGTCCATGTCGGTAATCTCCCATCAATTTATTAATGTGTGTTAATATTACCATAAAATGGCAAAGATAGCAATAGTTTCCAAAGAAATTTTTGAAAAAATTTTTACGGGATTTTTGTGGAAAATTTTTGACATTGACAGAAAACCACAATATAAAGTGTAATCACCGATTATTCGACGCCATATTTTGTGCTAATACGCCATAACCCTCAGACGGAGAATTCATAAAAACATGCGTTATCGCTCCGGCAAGTTTACCGTTTTGCACTATAGGACTTCCGCTCATACCCTGCACGATACCTCCGCATTTTTCCAAAAGTGTTTTATCTGTAATCTTTATAACAAAATTCTCGTTGCAGTTTTTGTCTTTATTTCGTATCTGAGTTATCTCTGCGTCATAACATCTGACGTTGTTTGAGTCCAGTGTGGTGTAAACCTGAGCTTTGCCTGTTTTTACTTCGTTGTTTTCCGCAAGCGCAAGCTTAGGTCTGTTCGCACAGTCATTTTCATTGAACGTTCCGAATACGCCCAGAGGGGTGTTTTTTGTCAGACTGCCTATCGTCTGCTCGGTAAAATATCCGTTAAGGCTTCCCGGTTTTCCTGCCGTGCTTTTGGTTATTGAGCTTATTGTCGCTCCCAAGATCTCCGCCGACCCTAAGGGCAGCAAGGCTGAGGTTTGCGGGTCGCATATTCCGTGCCCAAGTGCGGCAAAATAATTGTGTGAGCTGTCATAGAAAGTCACGGTGCCGATCCCTGCGCAGCTGTCTTTTACCCATGCTCCTATCAAAAACATGCCGTCGCTGTTCTTTTCGGGTTTGACGGTTTTGTTCATCATTTGTCCGTTTCGTTCAACCTTGAATTCAATTTCACAGCCTTTGCTTTCACAGGCTGCCTTGTGCAGATCCTCATTAGTGTTTATTCTCCTGCCGTTTGCGGTTTTTATGATATCGTTTACTTTTAAGCCGGCTTCCTTAGACGGGCAAACATAACCTTTGCCGTCATAAAAATCCTCCAGTTCGGTAACTATTACACCGTCGTTGTAGAATTTTACTCCGAAGCTTTGTCCGCCCAGATACACTAAATTCACGTTTTCTTCCGCTGCGCAGCAATTTGGGAGCGTAAATAAAACGAAAAACATGCAAATAAGCAAAATTTTTATATTTTTTCTCTTTTTTTTCAAAAAATCACCTTCTTTCCGTTGCCTTTATTATCATTTGCATTTATAATATAATTAAATGCGAATAGTCTATATTCATTTTTTTATTGGAAGTCAACTGTTCGCAAAACCGTGAAAACATTAAATACTTGAAGAATTTTTCTTATTTTCAAAAATTATTTGAAGGTGTTGATAAACAAATGCAAAAGGAAATAAGGGGTTTGACCTCCGAACAGGTTGCTCAGCGAGTCGCACAGGGCAAGGTCAATGTAACCTCAGACATCAAAACCAAATCTATAAAGCGGATTTTTTACGATAATATCTGCACTATGTTTAATCTTATCAACGTCGTGCTGTTTGTCTCTCTGTTGCTTGTCGGTTCTTATCGTAATCTGCTGTTTATCGGAGTAGTTGTATTTAACACGGTAATCGGAATAATTCAGGAAATTCGCTCCAAAAAAAGTGTGGACAGGCTGACGATCCTTTCCGAAAGCAAGGTCTCGGTGCTTCGCGACGGAGTACTGACGCAAGTCAGCAAGGAGGAGTTGGTGGAGGATGACGTTATCGTACTGTCACGCGGCAATCAGATCCCGGCTGACTGCGTGGTGATCGACGGACTGTGCAAAGCCAATGAAAGCCTGCTTACGGGTGAATCCGACTTGATCCAGAAGGGTGAGGGGGACGAGCTGTTATCCGGAAGCTTTATTTCCGCAGGCACCTGCTATGCGCTTGTTACGCGCGTAGGCTCCGAAAGCTACGCGGCGAGGATCAACAGTGAAGCCAAGTATATAAAAAAGAACAATTCTCAAATACTCAGTTCCTTTAATTTCATTATCAAGGTTTGTACCTTCACCATTTTCCCGATCGGCGTAATGATGTTTATAAGTCATTATTTCATCCAAAGCCAAAACCTGCAGGCAACAGTGGTTGCTACCGTCGCGGCTCTGGTAGGAATGATTCCGGGCGGAATGATACTGCTTACCAGTACCGTACTGGCGGTTTCGGTTGTCAGGCTTTCCCGAAAAAATGTGTTGATCAATGAGATGTACTGCATTGAATCTCTGGCGAGAGTAGATGTGCTGTGCCTGGACAAGACAGGCACATTGACCGCCGATAAAATGAATGTTCACAAGATAATCAACCTTAATACCAACGACGATAAGATCAAAACCGCGCTGAGCTCAATTGTAGCCGCGAGTGATGAGATCAACGCCACATTACAGGCGATAAGCGACTACATACAGGGAGTCGAAGCTATCCAATGCAAACATTTTGTACCGTTTTCTTCCGAAACCAAATGGTCGGGCGGTACCTTTGAAAACGGTAAAACCTATATCATGGGTGCGGCAGAGTTTGTTTTTTCCGATAAAGAAAAATACGCAGAGATCTATCATTATATTCAGCAGATAAAGGAAACCGTGAGAATACTTGTTTTAGGTTCCTCCGATCAGCCGTTCAGCGAATCGGGATTGCCGGATGATCTGCACCCCATGGCGTTGATTCTGATAAAGGACCAGCTCAGGGATAATGTCAATGAAACCGTTGATTATTTCAAGGAACAGGGCGTTACATTGAAGGTTATCTCGGGCGACAGCGTAAAAACCGTTAAGAGCATAGCAAAAGATACGGGTATCGAAGGCGCGGAAAACGCAGTGGATATGACCACCGTTACCACAGACGAGGAGCTTGACGAGGTTGCCGAGAGATGCAACGTATTCGGCAGGGTCACCCCTGCTCAGAAGAAAAAACTGGTTTTGGCTCTGAAAGCGCACGGTCATTCGGTTGCAATGACGGGCGACGGCGTAAACGACGTGCTCGCGCTCAAGGAAGCGGATTGCTCCGTAGCAATGGCTTCCGGCAGTGAGGCGGCTCGCAATGTTTCTCAAATCGTTCTGGTTGATAACGACTTTGCATCCATGCCGCACGTGGTAGCGGAAGGCAGGCGTACAATAAACAACGTGGAGCGAAGCTCATCACTCTATCTTGTTAAAACTATCTATTCGATCGTACTCGCGGTATTCTTTATATGTTTCAGCATGACCTACCCATTTAAACCGATCCAGCTGACGCTCGTCAGTGCATTTACCGTCGGTATCCCGTCCTTTGTTCTTGCGCTACAGCCAAATAAAAACATAATCAAAGGCAATTTTACTTTCAATATAATTATGCGCGCGTTTCCGGCAGCGATTTGCGTGATATTAAATATCATCACGATTGCGGTATTTATGGCTAAAGACGTCATACCGATGTCTGACGCGGAGCTTTCAACGATTTCCGTGTACATTACCGCGCTGTCAGGGATGCTGCTGATAGTACGCTTATCTATTCCGTTCAACGCTCTCCGTATCGTCATGATGACGGTCTGCACGGCAGGCTTTTGCTTGGGCTCAGCGTTATTCGGTCAGTTTTTTGTTTTGGCTCCGCTGAGTCTTAACGCGCTGTTGATGCTGTTGGTATTCTCGGTGGTTACCGTGATCATATTCAATGTTGTTTATAATTTAAATGAGCGCATGATTAACAAATACAAGAATCGGGCTAAACTGCAAAAATAATTCGATATTAGAAATAAGTGATTGTATGACTATTCAAATTCCTTCTAACGCAAAAAAAGTCATTGAAGCGCTGAACGGTGGGGGATATGAAGCGTTTGTGGTCGGCGGCTGCGTTCGTGACGCGCTGCTTGGCAACGAACCGCACGACTGGGATATTTGCACAGACGCTTTGCCTGAGGAAATGCTGCGCTGCTTCAAGCCGTGGCACACAATTGAAGTCGGAATAAAGCACGGCACCGTAGCTGTGGAGCTTGACCGCGAATTGTATGAGGTGACCGCCTATCGTATAGACGGTGAGTACAGCGATAATCGTCATCCTGACCGCGTATGTTTTACACGGGATTTGACGCAGGATCTGGCGCGCCGTGATTTTACAGTGAACGCCATGGCATACAATGAGTCGTGCGGATTAGTCGATCCCTTTGGCGGTCAAGCTGATCTGAAAGAAGGCGTGATACGCTGTGTAGGAAATTCCGACGAGCGTTTTTCCGAGGACGCGCTGCGCATTATGCGCGCTCTGCGGTTTTCCTCGCGGTTTGGATTTGATATTGAGCCTCAAACCTCCGAATCCGTTTTAAAAAACAGATTTCTTCTGAATAATATTGCCGTTGAACGTCTGCAAACAGAGCTTCTCGGCATCCTCACGGGAGAGTATGCCGAGAAGCTTCTAAATGAATACCGTGACGTTATTGCAGTGCTGATACCCGAAATCAGCGAATGCTTTGATTTTGAACAGCGAAATATCCACCACTGCTTCGATGTGTATCGTCATATCGCGCGTTCGGTAGGGGAGATAGCGGCTGAGCCTTTGCTTCGTGTCGCTATGCTGATGCACGATATAGGCAAGCCCCGTGTGATGACTCAAGATAAAAACGGGACCCGCCACTTCAAAGGACACCAGCAGGTCAGCGCGGATATAGCCGAAGGTGTTTTGCGGCGGCTGCGGTTTCCAAAGGCGTTTACAGATGATTGTCTTAAACTGATAATGTATCATGACGTTCGCTTTAACGGCTCGAAAAAGCAGGTCAAGCGCGTAATGAGTCAAGTCGGAGCGGAGCTTATGCCGAAGCTTTTTCAGGTGATGGAAGCTGATTTGTTGGCGCAGTCCGATTATTTGCGCGAAGAAAAGAAATCATCTGTAGAAACAGCGAAAAAACGATTTGAAGAAATAATTGCTCAGAATGATTGTTTTTCGTTAAAAGAATTAAAAATCAACGGCAATGATCTGAAAACGATCGGTATTTCCGAGGGCAGGCAAATCGGATCGGTCTTATCTGTTCTGCTGGATGAAGTGATCGACGAGCAAATTGAGAATAAAAAAAATGCTCTGCTCAAAAGAGCACAGCAGATTATAAATTGAGATCGGGCGGATTTTTCTTTTTTAGAAAAAATCGCCCGATATTCTATTATTCGTTTTTTCGCTTGACCGCAGCCACGACAAATCTTCCGTTTTCGGTGTGGTAATTGCATGTAGACAGGGTGATCACGCTGTCTCCGTAGACAGGAGTAATGCCTGTATCATAAGCGGAAAGCGATTTGACGTTGGCGATATAGTTGTTAAAGCTGTTTTCGTCAGACAGATCCTTCCACTGATAATACTTGAAATGAGTCGTGTCTTTTTCATCGTATATTTTGCTGTAAAAGGCGGCAAATACGGTGTATTCTCCCTTTTCAAAACGGGTGTCAAAATGAATTACGGGGTAGCTTTGCCAAAAGCTGTAGCTGCCGTAGGAAGGCAGGATACCGAACATAGCGCCGGTGTTCATGTGGTGTCCGTATATCAAAAGATAGTTGCTGTCAGTTCGGCATTCTCCGTCAATAAATAACATTCCGCAGCTTGAATAATTGCCGTAAAAATCGCGGTGAAGATAATACTCGGATTCTCTCGGGGTATACATTACCGGGTAGTTTATGCCGGTACCGTCAATTTTCAGCCAGCCGTAATAGTCGGGATTCAGCTCGTATATAGGCTCATATTCTGGAAGCGGTTCGGTTTTTGTTTCTGTTGTTTTTTTCTTTTCTGATGCCTTTTTTTCGGGTTTTGTTTCAGCGGTACCCTCGGTGGGAGTATGTTCGCTGACTATAGCTGCGAGCTCGTCAAAGGTTTTTTGTTCCTGATGTGCCGTCAGCCAGTATTTACCGATCATAAAGGCAGAAACGCCGAACACAGCGGCAAATACTGCAATAAGGATTTTTGGTATTATTCCGAGCTTTTTCTTTTTCATGACCTTTTCTCTCGGTGAAGCTGATAAACTTGTTTTGTGTTTATGTCTGTAAGCTTTAGGATATCGCCGTTTCGATGGGCAATATAATCGCAGTCAGACGCGGATTCATTGTTGAAATCAATATGAAACGTGTTGTTGCTGATAGTATAGTTGAAGGTGTATGTGTTCATTGAGGTATACATACTGCCTTTTCCGTCGCTGCCAAAATCATAATAGGTGATGCTGTCGGGAGTCCAGCTGCCGGATATCTGTTCGGCTTTTGTTACTAATACATCTTTTCCGTTCGTCTTTACTGAATCATTGGATTTTCCGCAGGAATGAAACAGGGAAAAGGAGAGACCTGCCGCAGCGACAAAAAAGACAGCCATACAAACAATAAAGACTTTCTTTCTTTTTGGGTTTTGGAGCATGTCGTAAAATGCAGAATCAGGTTTTCTTGCATGGGCGTTTTGATATTTCAACACAGTCACTTCCTGAAAAAAGGCGGTGGCGGGAAATCCCGTCACCGCCTAAATTATTTTACGTTGGTGATGCGCGTCAGCGCTTGGTTTTTATTTCTTCACCTTAGTGTATACTACTGTACCGGTCATGCCGATCAGAGCAACGCCCATAAGTGTGATCCACAGGAAGAGCATTCCGTTGTCGCCGGTCTTAGGTGAATTGCCGCCGTTAGAGGGAGTATCCTGACTTGCAGGCTTGGTGGGTGTGTCAACGGGAGCATTGGTGGTCTCCTCAGCCGGTGCGGTCGTTTCCTCAACAGCGGAGGGCTCAGTTGTCTCTTCAACAGCAGCGGTAGTTTCTTCTACGGGAGCGGTTGTTTCTTCAACAGGAGCTGTAGTCTCCTCTACGGGAGCGGTGGTTTCCTCAACAGGAGCTGTAGTCTCTTCTACAGGCTCAGGAGTATCGGTAGTAGGCTCGGTAGTGGGTTCGCCGGTAGCAGGAATGATAACACTGCTGTGGTCGGTGATCTCAACTTTACCTGTTGCGTCCTCAAACCACTTGCCGCATCTCTCACATACATAGTAAGCCTTGTTGCCGTCTTCTGTAGCAGTGGGAGCCTTGTAGGGAACGAGAACAAAGGAATGACCGAGAGCATCGATGTTTTCGGTGTAAGTGTGAGCGGAGTTGTTTTTGCAGGTGAAGGTTTTAACGCCCTTCTCGGTGCAGGTGGGTTCCTTGGTTACAACGCCTGTATTCCAATTGTGACCTGTAGCGGGGATCACAACGGGAGCGGTGATCTCATTGTTGCCTTCAGCGTCGCTGAACATCTTGCCGCAGCTTTCGCACACGTAGTAAGCCTCGGTGCCGTCCTTTTCGCATTCGGCAGGAACTTCATCAACCTTAGTCAGATTGTGGACGTGGATCGTTTCGTTAAGAGTTACGGAACCGTTGGTGACGGTAGCGTTCATCTCTGAGATCTCAAAGTCATAAACCTCTGCGTCGGAAGCGACAATATTGAACATTCCTGCATAACCTGTGTCGGCAATTTTGAATACGAGCTTAAATGCTTCGCCTGTACCCTGGAAGGGAGTAGCTGCAGTCTGGTTGCCGAAGGATACCTTGTAGGAGGAAATGCCTGCGTTAATGGGAGCAGCGCTTGCCTGAGCAGGAGCCAGATCGGTATATTCGATTCCGGTCAGCTCGAGAACTGTGTTATCCCAGCTGTATGTAACATAACCGTACTCGTAATCGGTGTTGTTGGTGATAGTTACGGGAACCTTTACGGTATCGCCTACATTGAACTCAGCGGTAACGTCAGCAGTCTCCATATCCAAAGCGCCAGCTTCGGTAACGGGAGGCTCTGTAGCAGGCTCGGTGGTGGGCTCTGTCTCGGGTTCTCCGGAACTAAGAGTCACAACAGCGCCTGTAGCGGTTGTGGGGATATCATTGATATCAAAGTCATAAACTTCTGTTTCAGCATCGTTGAAAATAATGCTGTAATCACCTGCAACAGCAGTATCGGTAATGGTGAATACCATTGTGAACGCAAGACCTGTTCCACTGAAGGGAGTGGGTGCGGTCTGGTTACCGAAGGATACCTTGTAAGAGGATGCGCCTGCGGTGATGGGAGCAGCGCTTGCCTGAGCAGGAGCTAAATCTGTATACTCAATACTTTCGAGATTGAGCGCGGTGTTGTCCCAGTTAGCTCTGACGTAACCGTACTCATAATCGGGGTTCTCGGTGATATATACGGGAACCTTTACGGTGTCGCCTGCATTAAGCGTTGCTGTTACGTTTGTCATTGCAATTGTCATGTTGCCTGCCGCAGATGCAACGACCATCGGGATGACGGAAGCGATCAGCAGTACTGCCAAAACAATTGCCAAAACCTGTTTTTTCATTCAATCCTTTCCTTTCTTTTTCTGAATCTTGAAAATGAATATCATAAACGATGATTTACCATCGCTTGTGATCGTGATAATGCGGCTAAAATATCCCTGCTAATACTAATCTCAGATAAAAAGTGGACAAAGATTTGCGAGGATATTTTTCGCAAGACGAGGCGGAGGACGCCGCAAGGCTGTCGCCTTGCAAGGACGCAAGGACGACAACGAAGTATTGCGGAAAATAGACCGCAAAGATTGTCTATTTTTTATTTGAGTTTAGTATAAAACCAACAGAATATATTTTGACCCATATGCGTATATTATAGCTTTAAGTTTAAAAAAAGTCAAGTTTATTATCGGCTTTTAGATGTGATAACCGAAAAAATATCATAACTGAATTAATGTCCTTGGAATCGGCGATCAAATCCTTGCGACGCCCGAATCAATTGCAGCCTGCTTTACGGCGGCGGCTACGGTTTTGCCTACTCTCGGATCAAAGGCGTGGGGGAGAATGTAGTCGGGTTCGAGCTTGTCGTCCTCTACCAAAGAAGCTATCGCAAAAGAAGCGGCAACCTTCATTTCCTCGTTGATATCGCTTGCGCGGCAGTCGAGAGCGCCGCGGAATATACCGGGAAATGCGAGAACGTTGTTGATCTGATTGGGAAAATCGCTTCTGCCTGTTCCCACAACAGCCGCGCCGGCTTTCTTGGCTAAATCAGGCATGATCTCGGGAGTGGGATTTGCCATAGCGAAGATAACAGGCTGATCAGCCATGCTCTTTACCATGTCCTCACTCACGCAGCCTGCTGCGGAAATGCCTATGAATACATCGGCGCCACTCATCGCGTCGGCTAAAGAACCCTGCATATGCTCCAAATTCGTGACCACGGCGATCTCCTGTTTAGCTGCGTTCAGCCTCGGGTCGCCTTTGCAGATAATACCCTTGCTGTCGCACATCACGATATGACGAACGCCCATGTTAAGAAGGTGCTTTGCGATAGCTACGCCTGCCGCGCCTGCGCCGTTCATTACAACCTTTATATCGCCGATTTGCTTATTGACGAGCTTTAGCGAGTTAAGCAATGCAGCCGCGACGATAATAGCGGTTCCGTGCTGGTCGTCATGGAATACGGGGATATCGCACTTTTCTTTCAGCCTGCGCTCGATCTCAAAGCAGCGAGGAGCGGCGATATCCTCTAAGTTGATCCCGCCGAAAGAGCCGCTGATAAGGTAGATAGTGTTTACGATCTCGTCAACGTCCTTGCTGCGGATGCAAAGAGGAAACGCGTCAACGTCTCCGAACGCCTTAAACAGCGCACATTTGCCTTCCATTACGGGCATTCCAGCCTCGGGACCGATATCGCCGAGTCCCAGCACAGCGGTTCCGTCGGTGATGACCGCAACCAGATTGCTGCGGCGGGTCAGCTCGTAGCTTTTGTTGTAATCCTTTTGAACCTCTAAGCAGGGCTCCGCAACGCCCGGGGTGTAGGCAAGGGAAAGCTCCTCGGAATTTGTGATGGGAACGCGTGAAACCACTTCGATTTTTCCGTTCCATTCATAATGCTTTTTTAAACTTTCCTGTCTGATATCCATACTGATAACTCCTTCGTTTAAATATAGAATAACCTTATCAATTATATCATAAAATTCGCGCAGTGCAAGTATTTGCGAGAATTATTTGACAATTTGGCGATAATCGTATATTATAATTATCGAGTGCATTGAACAGCCGCGGGCAGCTTCCGAAAGGAACTGTGCGAGGAAAGTCCGGGCTTCACAGAGCAAAAATAACGGCTAACGGCCGCCGGAGGCGACTCCAGGGATAGTGCAACAGAAAATAACCGCCGATTTTCGGTAAGGATGGAAAGGTGAGGTAAGAGCTCACCGGAGGGTGGGAGACTACCCTGCTGTGTAAACCCTATTTGAAGCAACACCGTGGTAGGACATATACGCTTGCTCGGCGTGTCCTTTGGAGGTGGCATCGAGCAGTGCGGGCAACCGCCTGCCAAGATAGATGGCTGTTCACGACAGAACCCGGCTTACAGATGCAGTCAAAAAGCTGTCCGAAAGGGCAGCTTTTTTCTATAATAGAATTATTAGATCCCGTTGATTATTTTCTCGGCGCATTTGATCCCATCCACTGCCGCTGAAATAATACCGCCGGCGTAGCCTGCTCCTTCGCCGCAGGGATATAAGCCACTGACGCCTGCGCTTTGCAGGGTGTCGGCATTTCTCAGGATCCGGACAGGGGAGGAGCTTCTGGTTTCCGTACCGGTGAGCACTGCGTCGGGATGACTGAAGCCGCGCAGCTTATGCTCCATTGAGATAATTGCCTCGCGCATTGATGCCGAAATATAATCGGGCAATATATCGTTTAGGTTTGTCGGAGTATACCCGGGCAAAAAACTCGGTTCAACTTCGCCGAAAGACTGCGTCGGACGGTTTTGAAGAAAATCCTCCACTCGCTGTACAGGGGCGGCATAGTTTTCTCCGCCGCTGACATACGCCCTTTCTTCCAATTTGCGCTGAAATTCTATTCCTGCCAACGGGTGTTCGCTTCCGTAATCTTCCGGAGTTACGCTCACCAAAAGCGCGGAATTGGAGTTCTCCGCGTTACGCGCAAATTCACTCATACCGTTGGTACAAAGCCGTTTTTCCTCGCTTGACGCGTTGACGACTGTGCCGCCCGGACACATACAGAAGGTGTACGCTCCGCGTCCGTTTTTTGTATGTACATTCAGCTTGTAAGGAGCTGCGCCGAGACGCGGGTTTCCGGCAAAAGAGCCGTACTGACTTTTGTCTATACGTTCACGCAGGTGTTCTATGCGTGCGCCGACCGAAAAAGGCTTCGGTTCAACAGGCAGTTTTTTTTCATACAGCATTTCAAATGTGTCCCTTGCGCTGTGACCGATCGCCAGTATAACACTGTCTGTTTCAATTATTTCGTTTTTACCGCCGCGCTCGTAGGTTACAGCGCTGATTTTGCCGTTTTTGACGGTAAAGCCTGTCATTTTTGCCTCAAACAAAACCGTTCCGCCAAGCGCGATGATTTCTTTGCGAAGATTTTTTACGGTGGTTTTTAATTTATCGGTCCCGATATGAGGTTTGGCATTATACAGGATTTCCTCGGGTGCGCCGTGACGGACAAATTCCTCCAAAACCTTGCGCTGACGGTTGTCCTTTGTGCCTGTGTTTAGCTTTCCGTCAGAAAAAGTGCCTGCGCCTCCTTCGCCGAACTGCACATTTGAGGAGGTGTCAAGCTTTCCGGTTTCCCAAAAAGTCCGAACATCTGCAGTTCGGGAGTCAACGTCTCTGCCGCGCTCCAGTACGACAGGCTTTGCACCGCTCTGTGCCAAAACCAGTGCGGCGAACAGTCCCGCGGGTCCCATCCCTACCACAACCGGAGACGCTCCGCCTTTCCACCGAGGCACATCATACGCGTAGGGAGTGACTTTAACAGCGTTTTTTGTCCTTCGAAGAACAGCGTCCTCATTTTGATGAAGCTCTGCGTCAACCGTACACAGAAAGAAAATATCGTCCTTTTTGCGCGCGTCAACGGATCGCCGAAAAATCGAGGCGGACCGGATCGCATTTGGGCTTACGCGAAGAGTTTTACTAACCTTATTTATTACAGTATTGCTGTCATAATCAAGGGGAATGTGCAGATTGTTTATACGTATCATAGTTGTTCTCCTGCTAAAATGCCGCTTGCAAAGGCGAAGTGGAGGTTATAGCCGCCGCATTCACCGCATATGTCGATTGCTTCTCCGCAAACATACAGATTTTTTCGCACCTTGCTTTGCATGGTGGTTTCGTCTATTTCGCTGCCTCTCACTCCTCCGGCCGCGCACTGCGCCTGTTCAAAACCGCATCGATCCGTTACGTTGAAGGAAAATGCCTTAACGGTATTTGCCGCGCGGAGCAGCTGTTCTTTACCGATCGAACGGCAGTCAGCGGAAAAATCGCGTATACCGCTTGCTTTTAGAATAGCCAGCGCCAACCGCTTTTGTAAAATACCCGTGAACAGATCCTCAACGCCGCGTCGAGCAAACAGCTCCTGATAGCGTAACAAAAGCTTGAATAATTCTTCTTCGGAAATATCAGGCAATAAATCAAGTGTGATAGCATCACCCTTTTGCGCGTACAGAGATAGATTGAAAATACAGATTCCCGACAAAGCTCCGTCGGTAAACTGAACTTCTCCGTGTTCGCTCTTGATTTGTCTGTTGCTGCGGATCAGCGAAACGTTTGCCGCCGCGCGGATGCCTTTGAGTGATTTTATCAAACCGGAGTCAGTTTTCAGAGGACAAAGAGCAGGGGAGAAGGGGATGAGCTGATGACCGAGATTTTTCAGATAATCCGCCGCACTTGCAGTACCTCCCAGTTTGGGAGCCGCCTTGGAGCCGCAAGCTATGACAAGCTTGGATGCGGAAAACCTGTTTTCACGGGTGACGACTTCAAATCTGCCTCCGCTGTTTTTGATACTGTTGATATTTTCTCCGCAGAAAATTTCCGCACCGCAGCGTTCACAGGCATATCTCAGAACGTCGAGCACGGAGCTTGCCTGACGTGACAGAGGGTAGCAGCGCCCTTCGCTGTCGGCAAAGGTCAGCAGTCCCAGTTTGCCAAAGCGATAAAGTAGCTGCGCGGTGTCATAGCGTTTTAAAATATGTTCGCTTTGTTTGCCGAAGCTGCCGATATATTTTGATGAGTCTATGCTGCAGTTTGTCAGGTTGCAGCGTCCGTTGCCCGTTGCCAGCAGTTTCTTTCCCACGCGGTCATTTTTTTCAATGACGGCGATTCTTAGTTTGGGATTATTCTGTTTAGCGGTTACGGCGCACATCAACCCCGAGGCGCCTCCGCCAATGATTATAGCGTCATAATTATGATTCATTCTTATCATCCTTAAAAAACAAGGCAGCGCTGCGGCTGCCTTTTTAAATCAATATATTTAGTGGTTCCCTTTACTGTTTGGGAGCTAACAGTGCGCTGATGCCGCCGAATACGCCCATGCTGGCAAGTCCCATGATAACGCCTGCGATGACGACGCCGCACATGACTGCAATAACGCTTTTTTTGAAATCCATATCCAAAAAGCTTGCCGCCAGAGTTCCCGTCCAAGCGCCTGTACCGGGCAGCGGAATACCGACGAACAGCATAAGTGCAACAAACAGACCTCTGCCTGCCTTTGCCTGAAGCTTCTGACCGCCTTTTTCACCTTTTTCGATGCAGAAGGTAAAGAATTTTCCGATGTATTTCTTATCCTTGCCCCATTCAAGCACCTTTCTTGCAAAGAAGAAAATGAACGGAACCGGGAGCATATTGCCGATAATACAAATGACGTAAGCCCACACCATATTCAGATGCATACCGACCGCAACGGGAATAGCGCCTCTCAGTTCAACGATCGGGATCATGGATATCAAAAATATAATTAAATAGCCCAAAATCAACTCTCCTTTATCATTTACAAAACATAAGAAGTATAGCAGAATTTTTACAAATTTTCAATAGTGAACTTAAATCTTTACGTTAAATACAACAGAAGATGAAAAAAAGCTTCTATTTTCATTGACTTTATATATTTTTGCGATAAAATAGAATACAAAAGAATAAAAGTCAGAACAGAAACAACGGAGAAATCTATGGAAATCAGAGCCTCTAAGCGTTTTACCGTTTTTATTATAATACTGTCGGTTTGTGCCGTGACATTCGCGTTTGTCAATTCTCTGATGCCTGCCGAAGTATCTCAGGGTGAGAGCGGAGGCGTACTTGCTTTTATTGTACAGACGCTGGAAGCTTTGGGGATTCAGGCTGAGCTGACCGATCATTTGATTCGCAAGACGGCGCATTTTACGGAATTTGCCGTGATCGGTATGCTTTTTGAAGTCTGTGCCTACTGCTTTTACAGACCGAAACCGAGAAAATTTCTTCCGCAGGTTTTACTGGCAGGATTGCTGACCGCGCTTACCGATGAGACATTACAATTGTATGCTGATAAACGCTCGGGAATGATAGCTGACGTCTGGCTTGATTTTTCGGGAGTTGTGATGGGAGCGGTATTGATAACGCTCTTGCTTACCATCTATATAAAGAGAAAGTATAAAGGAATAAAGGCAGAAGAATGAGTACTAAAGTAAAAAAAGAAAATAAAATGGGAACAATGCCGATGCTGCCGCTGATTTTGAGCATGTCGCTGCCGGCTATGTTTTCCATGTCCATTTTGGCGATGTACAACGTGGTGGACAGCATCTTTATCGGCAATTACGACCAGCGCGGCTTGACCGCCGTTTCACTGGCTTATCCTCTGCAATTGATGCTGATAGCTGCTTCCGTGGGTACTGCTATCGGAGTTAATTCACTTGTTTCGCGAAAACTGGGCGAAAAGGACTATTCAATGGCAAATAACGCCGCAACACACGGTCTGGTGCTGTGCGGCTTTACATATCTGTTCTTTTTGCTGCTGGGCTTGGTTGCCGTTAAGCCTTTTATGGATGTGTTCGGCACTGATCCGGCAGTTTACGAATACGGAGTTCAGTATCTTACCGTGGTGCTGTGTTTTTCATTGTTTTCCATTATACAGGTAATGGTGGAAAAAACCTTGCAGGCAACGGGAAATATGATCTATCCTATGCTGTTTCAGCTGCTTGGAGCAGTTATCAATATCATTTTCGATCCGCTGTTGATCTACGGGGTAGGTTTCTTCCCAGAATGCGGTGTTCTGGGTGCTGCGATCGCTACGGTTTTCGGTCAGTTTTGCGGCATGGTATTTGCGTTGGCTGTGTTGTTTTTGAAAAAACATGAGATAAAAATCCATCTCAAAGGATTCCGCCTTCAAAAGCCAATGGTGAAGGCGATCTATTCGGTCGGATTCCCCTCTATAGTTATGCAGAGCATCGGCGCGGTGATGATGCTGGGACTTAATTCTATTTTCAAGGCTGCGGATTCGGAAGTATCCGTTCGTGTTTACGGCATCTATTTTAAACTGCAAAGCTTTGTGTTCATGCCATGCTTCGGATTGAACCAAGGCGTAATGCCTATTATCGGTTATAACTACGGAGCAAGGAACAAAAAACGCATGTATTCCGCATTAAAAATCGGAATTATAATTGCCGTGCTTATCATGACAGTCGGCGTGCTGCTGATGTGGCTGATCCCCGACGTTCTGATATCAATGTTCGGCGGCGATCAGGAGCTTATGGAAAAGGGAGAGTACGCTTTCCGCATTATCAGCCTGTGTTTTTTGCCTGCGGCTGCCGGTATTCTGTTCACCACGCTGTTCCAGGCTGTGGGCAAGGGCTTTCGCAGCCTGATGATGTCTTTTGCACGTCAGCTTATACTGGTGCTTCCCATAGCGTTTTTGCTCTCTTATTTGCTTGGAGTAGATTATGTCTGGTACGCTTTCCCGATAGCGGAGATAGGCTCACTGGGACTGGCGTTCGGATTTTTCTTGAATCTTGTAAACGGAGATTTTAAAAAGCTGGATTCTCCCAAAGGCTCCGAATAATAAAATATTATTTCACCTCAATGCATATATTGCTTTGAGGTGATTCTTTTGGATGAAAATAAGAATACTATAACCTACGACGAAAACTGGCGGCAGGTTTCTCAGCCTGAGATTTATTTGCCGCGTGAAGATGAACCGATTGAGGAGAGCGAAAACGTAGGAATTACGCGAAAAAAACACCCTAAAGCGTCAAGACCCTTGCTGCTCGGCGTTCAGCTTGCGCTTTGCCTTTTGATAGCTGCAGCGGCAGTTATAATCAAGGGGATCGGCGGCGATACCTACAGCGAGATAAGCCGTCTGTATCGGAGCAGCTTGAACAGCGCCGCGATATTTGACGGCAGACAGTCACTTGATTTGAGCCGTCTGTTTACCGGAGCAACAGCGGATGAGCTTCACCGTTAAGAGTGTACGGATCGATGCGTCATACACCTTGCTGTGCGCAGCGGCTATATGCGTGATCTCGGGAATATACAAGCCGATTTTTTACGGAATTACGGCTATAGCAGTACATGAAGCAGGTCATCTTTTGGCAATGTTTCGATATGGATATTTCCCGAAAAGAATAAAAATATCTCTTTTTGCCATACACATCGCAGATGATGCGCGTCACACAAGGAGAGTCAAAGAGAACTTTTTTATAATTTTTTTCGGTCCTGCTGCGAATTTTATTTGTGTTTTTCTGTTTTATCTGTTATACTTATTCGGAAGGGATATGTGGCTGCCGTTTGTTTTTGCAAACGCTTCGGTAGGCTTGCTCAACAGCCTGCCTGTTATGTCTCTTGACGGAGGACAGCTGCTTTATCTCTTGCTTTGCCGCCGCTTGAGCGGACAAACAGCGGAGCGCGTTATAACTTTGCTGACGCTAATTATGCTTATACCGCTTGCGGCGTTTGGTTTTGTGGTTTTGTTTCAGTCGCCCGGCAACTTTTCGCTGCTTTTCGTTTGCGGATATCTGTTGCTGTCACTTTTGACGCGCGAGAATCACTATTATTAGTTTGCCTTTTGCGATTTCGGAGGTCGTTATGATACGCGAGGATGTTGAAAAAATACTGTTAAAGGTGCAAAAGCCCGGTCGTTATGTAGGCGGAGAGCTTAACGAGGTGATAAAGGATAAGGCAAAGGTCGATCTGCGCTTTGCGTTTTGTTTTCCCGATACATATGAAGTCGGTATGTCGCATCTCGGAATGAAAATACTCTACAGCCTGTTTAATCAGTTTGATTATATTTGGTGCGAGCGTGTGTTCGCACCGTGGGTCGATATGGAAGATTTGATGCGCGAACGCGGTATTCCGCTCTACGCTTTGGAAAGCGGCGACCCTGTCAGCGACTTTGACTTTATCGGCTTCACTTTGCAGTATGAGCTAAGCTACACCAATATGCTGAATATGCTGCAGCTTAGCGGCGTGCCCGTTTACTCCCGCGACCGCACGGAGATGAAGAATATCGTAGTAGCCGGCGGTCCCTGCGCATGTAATCCCGAGCCGGTCGCCGAGTTTGTGGATATTTTCTTTATCGGCGAAGGCGAGGAGGTCGATCTCGAGGTAATGGAGCTGTTCCGCCGCTGCCGAGCCGAGGGAAAAACCAAAGCGGAGTTTTTGCGTCTTGCCGCGCAGATCGAAGGCGTATATGTTCCCTCGCTTTATGATGTCGAGTACAACGAGGACGGCACTATCAAGAGCTTTACGCCCCGTGAAGGAGCGCCTGCTGTCATACATAAGCGGTTGATGAAAAAACCCGACGAGAGCTTTTACCCCGATAATTTTGTAGTACCTCTGGTGGAGATCGTACATGACCGCGCGGTTCAGGAGATTTTCCGCGGTTGTATACGCGGCTGCCGCTTTTGTCAGGCAGGTTTCATTTACCGTCCCGTGCGTGAAAAATCACCGGACGTGATTAACGCGCAGTGCCGGGCTCTGTGTGACAATACAGGCTACGACGAGGTATCCTTGTCGTCGCTCAGCTCCAGCGACTACAGCCAAATTGTTCCGCTGCTTGAAAAACTGACCGAGTGGTGCGGCGAAGAAAAAGTCAGTATTTCACTTCCGTCGCTTCGTGTTGACGGCTTTACCGACGAAATCATGAATAAGATCAAAACCGTGCGTAAAAGCGGACTGACCTTTGCTCCCGAAGCTGGCAGTCAGCGTATGCGCGACGTTATCAATAAAAATGTGCAGCACGATGAACTAATGCAGACCTGCGCCACCGCTTTTGCAGGAGGATGGACAACAGTTAAGCTGTATTTTATGATCGGCTTGCCGACCGAAACCATGGATGATGTGGCAGATATCGCGAATCTCGGACAGGATGTGGTTGATACCTTCTATCAAACGCCGAACCGAGCTAAGGGGAAATCGGTTCGTGTTACCGTCAGCGCTTCTTCGTTTGTTCCAAAGCCTTTTACTCCTTTTCAGTGGGAGCCGCAGGATACCATTCCCGTGCTTCATGAAAAGCAGGCGCATATCAAGGAAAGCATCAAGTCCAAAAAGATCACCTTTAATTATCACGACGCCGATACCAGCTTTTTAGAGGCGGTATTTGCAAGGGGCGACAGAAAGCTGTGCAAAGTATTGGGTCTTGCGTGTGAGCGCGGGTTTCACTTTGACGGCTGGAACGACTGCTTTTCACTGGAAAAGTGGCTGGAGCTGTTTGAGGAATGCGGCATTGACCCTGCCTTTTACGCCAATCGCCGCCGTAGCTTTGACGAGCTTTTACCGTGGGATCATATTGACTACGGCGTTACAAAGCGATTTTTGATGAAGGAATGTCAAAAGGCGTATGAAAATACCACAACACCGCATTGCCGCTTGAAATGCAGCGGATGCGGCGCGGCAAAATACGGGGAGGGAGTTTGTTTTGAAAAACGTTCGGATTTGGTTTAAAAAGGATCATGAGTGCCGTTACATTTCCCACCTTGATTTGAACCGCACCATGCTAAGAGCGCTTCACAAAAGCAAAATACCCGTTTGGCATACCGAAGGCTTCAATCCGCATCCCTTCGCTACCTTTCCGCTTCCGCTGTCGCTTGGATTTCGCGGTGATAACGAATGTATGGATGTGCGGCTGGAAGATGAGAATTATTCTTTTGAAGAAATAATAACAAAGCTTAACGCGTGCTTGCCGCGAGGACTTCGCGTGTTCGACGTAACAGAACCGCTGATGAAAGCCGGAAAGATCGCTTTTGCTTCATTTACCATGTTGCTTCGCGAGGATAACACCTCGGCTTCCGAGATCTGCGCACAGCTGCGGATGCTTATGGACAGCAGCGCAATAACTGTAGAAAAGAAAAGCAAAAAAGGTATTAAAACCGTGGATATAAAACCGGGGATCCGACAGTACTCTATAACGGAATCACCCGAATGCGCGGTTTTGGATATCATTCTCAGTGCAGGCAGCAGTGATAATGTCAATCCAAATCTGCTTATTACCGCACTTCAAACACAAACCGGATTGGAGTATGAGGTCGATATAACACGAAACGATCTGTATAATTCTGATATGGAATTATTCAGGTAAACAGGTGAGCGTATGTTTGAGTTTACAATACAAAACAGAGAGCTGTTGACATCGTTTATGAGCATGTTTTCCGACTATGTCAACAAATCCTACAAATTCACCATGCATTACATAGGGAATCCGCTGTTTTCGGATTTCAGGGACAACGAACGGCTGGTGCTGATCGCTGTCAACAAATCCGTTTACCAGAACATATACAGCTATTTGCGGCTCAATGAGAGGAATATGCAGTACGCCGCCTTTGCCTGTTTGGAAAATGCGATAAATGCCATGCGTCTTTACCGCGTGCTTTACGGAAGCACCAAGAATATGCACGATTATATTTCCACCGTCAATTTTTCCATGGAGGAAGCGGAGCGTGAGCTCGACGAGCAGTACTCCAAAAAAACAGAGGAGCAAACGGATGATGACGTTAAGGAGCAAGAGGATTTTTCATTAAAAGCGTTTTCCGATAGTTTACGGCAATTCTGCACTTTTCGGTTGAAAAGCCCGTCTATTTCCTCACAGCTTGTAAATCAAAACATTTATTTGGGACTCGGCTGCGGAAAAGATCAGGTAAGCGACGAGCTGCAGCACGAAGTGCGCAAAAACCTGGCGGGAGCATATACCTCGCTGTCAAAACACACCAAGCTTTTCTTCAACGGCGGTATGGATGATGATCTTGAAGAGCTTGAAGCGGACTTATACGCAAAATTCATGGAATATGTTAAAACTTATTTGTCGTAAATTTCACGATATATTTCCGTGGATTTCATATAGTTTTCACATTGGGGTGTTACGATATATCCACAGTAAACAAACAAGCTCCTACTTTCTAAAAGTTTTTTCATAGATGTTCCTTTTTAAAGAATAAAGACCGACCTCAGGTCGGTCTTTATTTTTTCTGTAGGAGGATATGCAGGAGCATTTATTGCATGGTGAGAAATGTATTATTATTCCTTAAACGAATATTTAAAAAGAACTTTTGGTGAGAAAGTCTACAAGTTGTCCCTTGACGGCGGAATGACCTGTCCCAACCGCGACGGAACAGTCGGGGAACGCGGCTGCATTTTTTGCAGCGGCGGCGGTTCGGGAGAATTTGCAGCAAGGCGAGGCTGTTCCGTAAGCGATCAGATAGTGCAGGCAAAACAAAGGATATGTAAAAAAACCGACTGCAAAAAATTTATAGCGTATTTTCAGCCGTTTACCAATACCTACGCCGATGTTCGGTATCTGCGTCGGATTTTTACCGAAGCTATCGCGCCGGACGATATTGCGGCGCTGTCTGTAGCCACGCGTCCCGATTGTTTGGGAGACGATGTGCTTGATCTTCTGTCGGAGCTGAACTGTAAAAAGCCCGTTTGGGTCGAGCTCGGACTGCAAACTATCCATTCCTCAACCGCGGAGTATATACGGCGCGGCTATGATTTGCCGGTGTATGACGACGCTGTGAAAAGGCTAAAGGGGATAGGAGTTCAGGTGATTACCCATATAATATTGGGATTGCCGGGAGAATCGCGCGATATGATGCTGAGCTCCGTTCGGTATGCCGGCGAAAAAAGCGATGGTGTAAAGCTTCAGCTTCTTCACGTGCTGCGCGGTACGGATCTATTTACCGACTATCAAAACGGCGTATTTGAAACCCTGTCCATGGAGGAGTACATCGATCTGATCTGTGAATCTCTGAAAATTTTACCTCCGGGTGTGGTAGTTCACAGACTGACAGGAGACGGCGACAAGAGGATTTTGGAAGCACCTCTGTGGAGCGCCGATAAAAAAAGAGTGATCAACGCGCTCAACAAGGCGCTGCGTGAAAGAAATATTTTTCAGGGGAGCAAATATGAGCGCAAAAAACTATTGAAATTTTAAAAAAACTATTGTATAATGTGATTGAAGAAAAGTATCCAATTCCCTAAACAGGTCTAACCTTATATTGAAGGGCTGATGATAACCATGAAGAATAAAAAGCCGAAAACAAAAAAAGCGGCACCACAGTCAACAGCTTCCGGACAGACTAACGAAGGACCGCAGGAAATAGCAACTACAAAAAAGAAACACAAAGCTCGTTATCTGCTGCTTTATGTGGCGGCAATAGGATTCGTATTCTACGCTGTTATCACAATCATCAATCAAAATGTTCGTATTGCCGAGGAAAAAGCAAAGCTCAGCGAACTGCAGCAGCAGATCAACGTGATAGAAATCCAGTCTGATTACCTTGAAAAGGTGCGAAACTATAAAGGTAAGGATCTTGCCGAGTATATGGAAAGAATCGCTAAGGAGGATCTTGGCTATGTCGGTCAGGGTGAGCGTATCTTTATTAATGTAGCCGGCAATTAAAGCAAAAACACTTATTGTCGTTTAGACACACGCGAGGGGACAATTATATATGGCGATTGAAGTCGGAATGATTTTGGATGGTAAGGTTTCGGGCATAACAAAGTTTGGCGCTTTTGTAGATTTGCCTGAATCAAAGACGGGCATGGTACATATCTCTGAGGTTGCGCCTACGTATATCAATGAGATCAGTGACTATGTCAAGGTCGGTCAGGAAGTAAAGGTTAAGGTTTTGGCGGTTGACGACGGAAAGATCCGTTTGTCTATGAAGCAGGCGCTGCCAAAGGATATGCAGCACCAGAAGCGTGCTCAGAAACCCGCGCCCAATCGCAATAAACAACCCTATAAACCCGCTCCGCCCGTGAAATCTCCGGGTGATTATGAGTGGCAAAGCTCACGCAAAAACAACCCGTCTACCTTTGAGGATATGATGTCCCGCTTTAAGCAAACCAGCGAGGATAAGATGTCTGACCTCAAGCGAGGCGGTGAAAGCCGTGGCTACAGCCGCAGAGGCAACGGCAACGGCAGACGGTAATTGATACTACAATTTAATAAGGGAGGCAAATTTATGAAGATTACCTACACAGCAAGAAAAGTAAACCTCAGGGATAATTTTAAGGAAAGAGCCGAAAAAAAGCTTAAAAAGTTTGAAAAGCTCTTTTCGGACACTGCGACTGTGAATGTTGTTGTCACCCTTGAAAAAAACCGCCAGACCGTTGAGATCACTGTTCGTGACAAAGGAATGGTATATCGTGCCGAAAGCACGATGCCCGAGATGAACGACGCTCTGGATAAGACTGTTGATATTTTGATGCGTCAGATACGCAAGAATAAAACAAAGCTTGAGAAGCGCATTAAGTCCGGCAGCCTTGACGATCTTTTTGCAGATACTCCCGATTTCGACGTAGAGCCTGTTGAGGAGTATAAGGTAATCCGTAACAAGCAGGTTCTTGTGAAGCCGATTACCGTAGATGAGGCGATTTTGGAAATGAATATGGTCAACCATGATTTCTTCATGTTCCTCAACGCCGATACAAACGTGATCAGTGTGGTTTATAAACGCACTGACGGCGACTACGGCTTGCTTGAACCCACTAAGGACGAATAATTGCTTATTCTACAACAGTAAATCAATATTATAACGAAAGGGTATCGGTTATCCGATACCCTTGATTTTTGGAGGAATTATGAGGCTGACCTTTTGTGCGCCGTGCATTTTCGGTTTGGAAGGCTTGTGCGCCAATGAGTTTAAATTTCTGGGACTTGAAAACGTTCGTGCCGAGAACGGCAGGGTGTTGTTTGAGGGTGATTTTTCCGCAATGGCAAAGGCGAATATCCAATCCCGCTACGCCGAGCGTATCCAGATATTAATGGGAGAATTTCACGCTGAAACCTATGATGAATTATTCGAGGGAGTCAAAGCGCTCGGCTGGGAAAACTTTATCGGCATTTCCGATGCTTTTCCGGTGAAAGGGCGCTGCCTGAATTCAAAGCTGATGAGCGTTCCCGACTGTCAAAAAATCATTAAAAAGGCGATCGTATCCGGATTAGCTCAACGCTATATGCTGTCATGGTTTGAGGAGACAGGTCCGGTTCGTCAGGTGCAGTTTTTGCTGATGAACGACAGGGTGAGCGTTCTGATCGACACCTCGGGCGCGGGGCTTCATAAGCGCGGTTACCGTGCGCAGTCAAATGAAGCGCCGATCAAAGAGACGCTTGCCGCAGCGATGGCGGAGCTTTCAGGAGTCCGCGCAAATCATTTTGTGACCGATCCCATGTGCGGCAGCGGAACGATTTTGATAGAAGCCGCAATGAAAGCAATGCGAATAGCTCCAGGGCTGAAACGCTACTTTGCCTGTGAGCGTTGGAGCTGTGTGCCTCAGGAAGCTTTTGCGCGTGAAAGGGAAGAGGCGACCGACCTGATCAGAAAAGACGCGTCGTTTGAAGCGGAAGGTTTTGATATTGATGAAGCTGCGCTTCAGGTTGCGGAACAGAACGCCGAACTGGCAGGAGTTTCCGACAGGATCCGCTTTGAAAAACGCGTTATTTCCCTTTTTAAGCCTGCCGAAGGATATCAGACGGTGATAACAAATCCTCCTTACGGCGAGCGATTGCTGGATATCCGCGCCGCCGAATCACTTTACAAGGTTATGGGAGAACGCTTTGCCAAGCTGCCCGGAAAGCGATATACGATCATCACACCCGACGATGATTTTGAGCGTATATTCGGACGAAAAGCGGACAAACGCAGAAAGACCTATAACGGTACTTTGAAATGTCAAATATATATGTATTACAAATAGTATTTCCAATCGGCTAAAGTGTTTGTTACGCGTTGTGCGGTATTGCCTAAACTTTTGACGTGTGTTTTTGTGATATGAGATAAACAGTAGAATATTGTTGAAGAAGCACCCTGTTACTTGACAATCTGTTAATTTAGTTTATAATAATTACAGTATTATCATAAATTGTATTATTATAGGTTGCCAATACTGTTTTATGATGGTTTAAATCGAAACTTCGGTTTTGTTAAGACTTGACAGCACAGCGGAGTGCTATGCAGACAAGGTGATGCTCAGCGACTCTGAAAAAAGCCTGACCTTTGCGCGTTTTCAATGAGATAACACGTTCGGTCGGTACTTTTCCGGCAGGGCAGTCCCGTTGCGGTAATGAGCGGCAGACATGTTTTTACGCCTGCGGCATAATTTCCGTGAACTGCCAAGGGTCGCTTTTTATTCTCAAAGGGAAGGCGTGACCCTTCTGCGCGATTTGATATACACCGATATTTTCAATACCCCGTGATTATGGAGGCGTTTTTTTGACTTATACATCAGTCAATTTTATTTTCTTTGTTCTCGCGACAATGCTTGTTTATTTTTTATTTCCAAAAAGGAATTACAGATGGACGGTATTGCTGGCAGCGAGTGTATTTTTCTATTTAGTTGCAGGCTACACCTATGCGGTGTTTATTCTCTTTACCGCGCTGAGCACTTTTTTGATCGGACTGTGGATCGACAAAATATCGCGAAACAGTAAGTTATACTTGAGAGATAACAAAAAGAGCCTGAGCAGGGAAGAGAAGAAAAAGTATAAGAATAAAATAAAGATTCAAAAACGCTGGGTTATGACTCTTGCGCTGGTGTTGAATTTCGGCATATTGGCGTTTTTGAAATACTATAACTTTTTTGCAGGCAGTCTCAATGATATCTTGGGCAGCTTCGGAATGGATTTTTCCGCTCCGACGCTTAAACTGTTTTTGCCGCTCGGTATCTCGTTTTATACGTTTCAGTCAATGGGCTATATCATCGACGTGTACCGTGAGACAACACCTCCCGAGCGCAATCCTTTTAAAATGCTGCTCTTTGTATCTTTTTTCCCTCAGATCATTCAGGGTCCCATCAGCCTTCACGGCCAACTGGCGCACCAGCTGTATGAAGGACATGAGTTTGATTTTACGCGCTTCAAGTACGGCGCTGAGCTGATTATTTGGGGCTTTATAAAGAAACTTATAATCGCCGACCGCTCCGCTATTCTAATTACAGCGGTCACCGATAATTACGGCAGCTATAACGGTTCGTCGCTTACCTTTACCGTTCTGCTTTACGCCTTGCAGCTTTACGCCGATTTCTCGGGAGGCATTGATATTTCCCGTGGCGTTGCGCAGATATTCGGTATTGATATGATAGACAACTTCCGCCGCCCGTATTTCTCGCGTTCCATCAGCGAATACTGGCGCAGATGGCACATTTCGCTGGGCGCGTGGCTAAAGAATTATCTGTTTTATCCCGTTGCGATGTCAAACTTCTTTATCACGGCAGGCAAGAATATGAAGAAAACCCGGTTCGGCAAAACCTCTGCGGGCAGTCATATCTCGAAGGTACTGCCGACGAGCGTGGCGTCGCTGATAGTTTTCTTAGTGGTAGGTGTTTGGCACGGCGCCGACTGGAAATACGTGGCGTTCGGCTTCTGGAACGGCATGATTATTATGCTGTCGATTTTGCTCAAACCCGTGTTTGAAAGCATCATTTCCAAACTCCGTATCAATACTGCTTCACACGGTTTTATCGCTTTTCAGATTTTCAGGACACTGATTATTATTCTTGTGGGTTATGTGTTTGATGTTGCGCCTGATTTCGGCATGGCAATGGACACCTTTGTTAAATTCTTCACCGATCAAAATATCCCGCAGATGATTTCTCAGTTTACCGCGATGAACCTGTTGGGCAACAAGGATTTTCTTGTTATCGGTTTGGGAGCCGTGCTGATGCTCGTTGTCAGCATTATACAGGAAAAGCATCCCGAAACCACCATTCGCGCTATGCTTGATAAAAAGCCCTTTGCGGTAAGATGGCTCAGCGTGTATGCCGCAATAATGGCGATAATAGTGTTCGGTATTTACGGCTCCGGTTATAACGCCGCTGATTTTGTTTACATGCAGTTTTAGAGGGGCGCAAAATGAAAAAAAATATCCCGGTAAAACGTATTATAAAGGTAGCGTCTGTTATTATCGCGGTGGCGGTCACTTCGCTGTATTTGCAGCAGTTTATTCTGCTGCATTATGACAGCAACCGTTTGCGCATGGAAGGCTTTTATCTTGAAGAAAAAAACACGGTAGATGTTGCGCTGGTGGGTTCCAGCGAGGTATATGCAAGCTTTTCACCAGGTATGGCGTATGATAAGTTTGGCTTTACCAGCTACGACTATGCAACCGCGTCAATTTCATCGACCGCGGCAATAACGCAGATAAAGGAGATCATGGACAACCAGTCTCCCGAAGTAATACTGATGGAGGTCAACGCGTTTGTATACGGTGTTGATGAGGAAGGCACTGATCTGAACGCCTTTAAGGAATCCAGCATACGCAATTACATCGACAACATCCCGATGAACAGCAACAAAAAAGCATATCTTGACGAATATATCGACAAGGATCTGCACATAGAGTATTATCTGCCGCTGATAAAATATCATTCGGCATGGAGCGATTATCCCGGCGCTGTCCGCTATCTGCGCTCCTGTTTTGATCAGCAGTTGAGAGGATATTCGTTGTTCAAAGGCTTTAAAACTCAAACCCGTATTTTTCAGCCTTTAAAAAAGACCTATAATAAGGAAATAGTCAACGATAATAAAAAGCTGCCGATGAGTTCAACTGCGGTTGAAGAGCTTGACAAGCTGCTAAAGTATTGTAAAGACAACAAAATCAATATCGTATTTTTCCGTGCTCCGCATATTATCAGAAAGGATAATATTAAACGCTCTCAGCGCACAAATACATTACAGGAGTATATTGAGAAAAACGGCTTTGACTTCTATAATTTTGAGCGCAATTACGCTGAGCTCGGCATTGATCTTAAAAATGACTTTTACAACTACGACCATCTGAATATTTACGGCTGTGAAAAATTCACACAGTATATGGGTCGTTTGTTAAGGGAAAAATACAATGTAGGAAAAACCGAGTTGACCGAAAAACAGCAGAAAAACTGGAACAAGGCGGCTAAGAATTTCCGCAAGCTTTATGATTACAGTGATGAAATGATCAAAAGCGGTAAAAAATACGTTGTCCTGGAGGACGACACCGAAACTGTTGAACGCATAAAATAACCATCTCAAAAAGAGCTGCTTAGGCAGTTCTTTTTTGTTAATAACAGAGCAGCAAAACTGTTTTGTATTGATTTTTCTATAGCAATATGATAAAATAAATAAAAACGCAGATTGTTCAATAAACAATCATTTCTTTTGAAAGGAAAAAATATGATACAGGAATCAGTAACCGAGCTTTATATATCATATCCCGGGAAGGGCGACAGACTTGTGCGCGTTTTTGTCCCTGCGCATGAGGAAGGTGAGACTTTTCCCGTGATTTATATGACAGACGGGCAAAACCTTTTTGATGAAAAAACTGCTGTATGGGGTTGCTGGCACACGATCGAAAGCGTTAATGACGAACTGAAAAACAACGGAAAAGCTGCTGTCATTGTCGGTATCCACAACGACAACGAATGGCGCGATAATGAGCTGACGCCTGCCGGTATCGGTGAGATCATTCAGGCTGAGGATATGGTAAATTTTACTGCTCCCGAGGGAGAGATTTTTGACAGCTTCGTTATGTATAATGTAAAACCCGTTGTCGAGTCACGATTTCCGGTAAAGAAAGGAAGGGAGAACACTGCGTTTTGCGGAAGCTCTTCAGGCGGTCTGCAAGCGTTCTTTACCGCGCTCAAGCATCCTGACGACTTTTGTATCTCAGGAGTTTTTTCACCGGCATTTCTGCTTTATTCCGAGGATTCGATGAGGCGATGGATCTACAGCGTATTGAAGGAAAATTTGCCGTATCTTTATATTTACACAGGTGCCGGCGATGATTTGGAACAGCGTATCTTTCAAAGCGTGGAGCAGACATATGATATTCTGACGGAGTGTTATCCGCCCGAACAGCTGAACGAGGTCGTTTTGTTTGACCGTATGCACAACGAAGAGGCATGGGAATTTGTTTTTAAAGATTTTCTGCATACGTTCCTAACGAGGTTTGCATTATTATGATAGTAAGAACAGGTTGCAGACTCCTTGTTTCCGTTTTTATTTCGGGAACGCTTCTGATAAATGCGGTTTTATCCGCTGCAGCGTATGAGCAGTCGTTTGATGTCGGCGCTGCGGAACGTCCGTCTGTAAATACGCAGCCCCGTCACAAGGTCTGCACCTCTTTATCGGAAGCTGCGCAAAGCTATTACAAGGGCGATTATTCCTACAGTGTGTTATCGCATCTTTCCGGAGCTTCCGCGATAGCTTCAAGCGAGTCGGCGACGCACAACAATGAGCTTTATGACGCGCTTCACAAGCTGATGGCGGACACTCATAAAAACTATACGACCTATTCGGGTTATAACAAGGGCTCGCTTGCATATTACTGGATAAGTACCGACGCGGTAAGCGGCGGAGATACCTATAATATGTTCTATTCCGACGTATCGGCAAATGATGAAGGAATAAAACTCAACCGCGAGCACATTTGGCCGAAAAGCCGCGCGTCTTTCCAGACTTCGGGCGGCGGCTCCGATCTGCATCACCTCAGACCCTCCGTTGATACCTTGAACTCAGCGAAAAGCAACCATTCCTTTGGCTATATCCATGATACTTTTTCTGTCAACGTAAAGGAAGGCAGGGTAGAGGATAAGCTCTGCTACTGGGTTTCACCCGAGAATGATTTATTTGAATGCAAAGATGATGTTAAAGGCGACGTCGCGCGAATTTTGCTTTATGTTTACTGCCGCTGGCAGCAGCCGAATTTATACTCTGACGTCCCTGAGGCAAAGCTTCCTGCTTTTGATGCGGACGACTCCGTAAACAGCGGCCTAAAGGTTGTGGAAAGCCTTGATACTCTGCTGTACTGGTGCGCGGAGGATCCCGTAGATACATGGGAAATGACGCGCAATGATTTGATACAGCAGATCCAGGGAAACCGCAATGTTTTTATTGACTATCCCGCTCTTGCGTGGCAAATCTTCGGCAAGAATCCGCCAAGCAGTATGTCAACTCCGACTCGGCAGGGCTGTGAGCATCGTTATTCCGAAGTAAGCCGAACGCCGGCAGAATGCGAAATAGACGGCAAGTTTGTTTTGCGTTGCTCAATTTGCGGAAATGAGGTTAGCCGCCGAATCGCTCACAACGGTCATACCGATGTCCAAAAAGACGGATTCTGTGATATTTGCGGAATTGATCGCATGATTTCGGCTGACGTGAAACGGACAGAAAGCATCAGTGAAGGGGACAGCGTTATTCTTTATCACCCGTCAAGCATTTCAACACTCAGCCGTTTTGAAACGTCTAACGGAAAACTCGAAAGCGTAAACATCAGCTTAAATGAGAGTGTTGTGCGCTATCCGTCGGAAAGCGCGATGTTTAGGATAAAAATGACGGGAAATGGCAGCTTTTATCTGATATCCGACGGAAAATACCTGACCGCATCCGAAACAGGGGAAAAACTTTTTTACTCCAAAACACAGGAAAAGCTAAGCGAGTGGAAAACGGAATCCACGGACGGGTTTACGGTATACATAAAAAACACAGGCGCTTTCAGCGATGGCTCCGAACGGTATTTAGAGTATTACAGAGGAAATTTTACTACATACAAAAAAGATAATTCAAATAATTTCAAATTTCAGCTTTGTTTGATTTCTCACGACAGCGTAGATATAAACGGTGACGGGAAAACTAATATCAATGACGCAACTGTTATACAAAAATATTTGGCTATGATATCGACAGTGGCGCAGCAACTCATTAAGTCAGCCGACATGAATCATGACGGCAGGGTCAATATTGATGATGTGACGCTGGTTCAAATGCGCATAGCTCAAATAAATAATTCAAATTAAAAAAGGAGTATTAATTATGCTAATTGTCAACACACCCACAATTGAAGGAGCAAAGCTTCAAACACTCGGAATAGTATCGGGAAACACCGTTCAATCCAAAAACGCGTTTAAAGACATCGGCGCTGCATTCCGCAACCTGGTAGGAGGCGAGGTCGTTTCTTACACCAAGATGCTCAATGAAGCCCGCGATGAGGCTATACGCCGCATGGTTCAGCAGGCAACCTCCATGGGCGCTGACGCTGTTGTTAACGTTCGTTTTTCCAGCGCGTCCATCATGGAAGGCGCCGCGGAGCTTTTGGTTTGGGGTACAGCGGTTAAGATTTTATAAAACCAATTCCAAAATAAAGAAAACGGCAAAGGGGTATTATCCTCTTTGCCGTTTTTTGCGATTATTGTAAAGCCGTGTTATTGTTGCGGTGGCTGTCGATATTGTCCTTAATTTGCGCGAACGATACTCCGTATTTCAGCGCGATATCCTTTGCGTAGCTGATACCTTGCGGCGGAAGAAGGCTGACCTTGAAGCTTCGCTCTCCGTCGTGAACGCCGGTGACAAGGCTTACAGCCCTGCTGCTGCCCTCAACCTCTGCGTTCAGCTCGTCCACACTGCGCGCCAAGTCATGCATGTGAGTGTTGAAAATACATCTCACACCCAAATAGCGCATTGCGCGAACAACATCCTTTGCTATAAACAAACCCTCGGTAACGCTGGTTGTTGCAAGGCTTTCGTTCAGCAGCATTAAGCTGCGTTCGGTCGCCATGTCAAAAATCTCCGCCAGACGTTTGCTTTCCTCTCCCAAACGTCCCAGGTCAACAGTGTCGTTTTCGTCGGCGGGAAAGTGTGTGAAAATATTGTCACAAGGGCTGATCTCGGCTTGCTCGGCAGGCACGCTTATACCGAGCTGCGCCAGAAGCATAGCCAATCCCCACGCCTGCGTAAAAATAGTCTTACCGCCGCGGTTGGGACCCGTCAGAATAAAAATCCGCTGATCGTCGTTAAAATCTATATCGTTAGTGATGATATTAATGCGGTCGCCATGTACGTTTTTAATGGCAAGCTTTATATTATACAAGCCTTTAAACGAACAGTTACGTTGCTCGGGCGGCAGTATTTCAGGCTTGCAAACGGGCATACCGCTTTCCTTGATCTTATCTATCAGATCAGCCCAGCGCACATAAAAGAGGATCTCTGGCATTAACTCGATCAGCATATAACCGCTGATATTTACATAACGCTTGACCGTTGATTTGATTTCATTTACGGTTTGGCGCATAATATTGGTTACGGTATCCTTGATCGCGTTGGATAGTGAATCGGCGCCCGTGACAGTGCTTGTTGAAATGGTCATGCCCGTCATGTTATCGTTGAGTTCCTTTTTTTGAGTAAAGGTGGGCGGAGTGATGGGAGTTGCCGGATGAAAAACGCGGATTCCGCTAACATCCGTGCCGTGGTGCAGCTCGCTTTTTCGGTCGGCAAAGCTCATAAACCTCCGCATAAGTCCGCTCTCTCTGAATTCGCTGTCGTTGAGAGAAACAACGCCTGCCGAGGAAGGACGAAGCATATCGTCAAGGTTTACTCCGATCGTAATACTCTTGAGCTTTCGGACTTTTTCCATTGTTTCGTCAATATCGGCTTTCAGTTCCTCAAAGCCGCTTTCGAGGGAAATATCCTTTACCAGATCGCGAAGGGTACACATGCCCTCGGATTTGATATCAAGATCGGAAAGGATATCGCGCATCAGCGAGATGCAGCAGACGTATTCGTCCACTTCTCTCAGGCGGTTTACCAGAGACCAGAACGCCGAGCTTTCCTGATCCTTTTGAAAACGCTCCAAATCACGCAGATCCGCAAGCTTTTTAACAAGATCCTCCATGGCTTTTCTCAGCTCGGGAAAACGGAGAAAATCCTCAAAAACGTCGCGCCGGTAACGGATTACCTCGGGATCATCGGTGACGCTTATCATCAGCTTGCGAATGTGATCCCTTTCGTATCGCTGTTCTGTCAATGCCTCCAAGATAAAATCTATGGATAAATCGTTTATGCTTTCCGTTGTCAGTGTTTTGTTTTTTCGTTCTGCGTTTTGCGGATACAATAAACTATATCCCATAATGAACCCCATTTCTCTAAGTCGTTTCTTTAATTATAGACAAAAAACAAATAAAATACAATCGTTTTATTAAAAAACATTTGATTGAAATTATCGGTTTTTTATGTTATAATCCGTTTATTAACGTTTTTGGAGGAATATATGGATTATTCGCAAATTTTAGCGCAGCAGTTTCAAATAAAAGAAGAATACGCCAAAAATATAATCGAGCTGCTCGACGGCGGAAACACCATTCCGTTTATCGCGCGGTACCGCAAGGAAATGCACGGTTCTATGGACGATCAGCTGATTCGTGAATTCAGTGAAAAGCTCGAGTATCTGCGCGGACTGGACAAGCGCAGAGAAGAGATCAAAAACCTCATTGCCGCTCAGGATAAGCTGACCGACGAGATATCTGCATCAATTGAAAAGGCGCAGACTTTAAGTGAATTGGAGGATATTTACCGCCCTTATAAGCCGAAACGCAAAACAAGAGCCTCCGTTGCAAAGGAACGCGGTTTGGAACCGCTCGCATTGCTGATTTTAAAGCAGGAGCGAAATGCCGATCCTTATAAAGAAGCTCCGGATTATGTTGACGAGGAAAAACAGGTGAACACCGTTGAGGACGCGATACAGGGCGCGATGGATATCATTGCGGAACAGATTTCGGACAGCGCTGAGATCCGCAAGCTGCTGCGAAATACCGCGCATCAGTACGGCTCGATCTCCTCTGTTGCCGTCGATCCCGATAAAGACAGCGTATATTCCGTTTATTATGATTATAAAGAGAACGTAAAGACAATTGCGGGTCACCGTGTTTTGGCTGTAAACAGGGGAGAGAAGGAAGGTTTTTTAAAGGTATCGCTTTCTCTTGATTCGGAAAAACCTCTTTCCATTATCCACAGGGCAGTTGACCGAAGGGTGAATCCGCTGTGTTCAGACCTGCTTATCGCTGCAGGTGACGACGCATACAGCCGCCTGATCTTTCCTTCGCTGGAACGCGAGATACGCAGCGAGCTTACCGAAACGGCGGCGGAAAACGCCATGAAGGTTTTTGCGGTCAATCTGAAACAGCTGCTTATGCAGCCGCCCGTTAAGGGAAAAACCGTTTTGGGTCTTGACCCGGGATATCGCACGGGCTGCAAGGTCGCGGTCGTGGACGACACGGGAAAAGTGCTCGACACCGCCGTAATCTATCCTACCCACGGAGAACGCAAGGCGGAGGAGTCCAAGAGAACTCTCCTGCGATTGATAAATAAGCATCATGTGGATATTATTTCCATCGGCAACGGCACAGCTTCCAAGGAAACGGAAATGTTTACCGCCGATACCATCAGGGAGCTTGACCGTCCCGTATACTATATGGTCGTCAGCGAGGCAGGAGCGTCGGTATACTCCGCGTCCAAGCTTGCGGCTGCAGAGCTGCCCGAGCTTGACTTGACCCTGCGCAGCGCGGTTTCGATCGCAAGACGTTTGCAGGATCCGCTTGCTGAGTTGGTAAAAATCGAGCCAAAAGCGATCGGCGTGGGACAATACCAGCACGACATGCCTCAAAAGCGTTTGGGAGAAACGCTCGACGGCGTCGTTGAGGATTGCGTCAACTCGGTCGGAGCTGACTTGAACACAGCTTCTCCGGCGCTGCTGCTGAGAGTTTCGGGACTCAACAGCACCGTTTGTAAAAATATAGTCGCATACCGTGAGGAAAACGGAGCTTTTCATTCTCGTGCGGAATTAAAAAAAGTTCCGAAGCTCGGTCCCAAAGCGTTTGAGCAGTGCGCGGGATTTTTGCGAGTTCCCGAAAGCCGAAATTCGCTTGACAATACGGGCGTTCATCCCGAAAGCTACAAGAGCGCAAAAGAGCTGCTGAACTTAGTTGAATACACCGATAAGGAAATAAAAAACGCAAAGTTCGCCGATTTGCCTGCCCGCGTAAAGGCAAAGGGTACAAAGACCTTAGCTGAGCAGCTCGGTATTGGCTTGCCTACGCTTGACGATATAGTAAAGGAATTGTCAAAGCCCGGGCGTGACCCGCGCGACGAAATGCCTGCGCCGATGCTTAGAACAGACGTACTGGATATCAAGGATCTAAAAGAAGGCATGGAGCTTAAAGGCACAGTTCGTAATGTCATTGACTTCGGCGCGTTTGTCGATATCGGAGTTCATCAGGACGGATTGGTGCATATTTCGCAGATTTGCGACAAATATATCAAGCATCCCTCCGAGGTACTGAAGGTCGGCGATGTTGTAAATGTTAAAATCCTTTCGGTTGATCCCGAAAAAAATCGGATCTCATTAACAATGCGTTTTTAAAAATTTGCGTGACAATGCAAAATATATGTGTTAAAATAGATTAGAATAAAGGCAATACCGCATAATTCAGGTGTGCGGATTGCGCAGTAAGATTTTTCGTCAGGTTGCACAAATAAATTGAGGTAAGGCTGTCGCCTTGCCGAGATTATAATTGTAAAAGATTGATGGTAAATGATAGAAGATCGCAGAAAAAAGGTACGACAGAATAAACAACGTGCGCTGATGGTCACGGGCTGCGCGTCAGCAGTGCTTGTATTGTTTTCCGCATTTTTGCCGAAACCGGGCTCGGACAGCAAACCACAGGATCAAACAGAGCCGGTCTCCGCTGCGCCGACAGAGGCTGCTACGGAGGAACAAAAACCATATATGATCAAAAACGTCAAGGTTATCCCTCAGGAGGATTTAAAAGCAGGCTGTGAGACCTACGCCTGTACCATGCTGCTGAATATACTCGGCTTTGACGTGGACGAATACACTATCGCGGATAATTATCTTAACTGTAAGTATGTTATCACAGGCGACGAAGGAGAAAAATACGGCCCCGATATGTACAGCGCCTTTGCCGGTACCGCTTACGCGGGTTGGGGAGTGTACGCTCCTTCCATGGCAAAAAGCATGAATCAATATCTAAAGGATCAAAACTCTTCGCTTCACGCTTATAATTCCGAAAACATCCCATTGGAATCTTTGTGCAGTGAATATGTCTCGCACGGCGTTCCCGTTATGGTTTGGGCAACTACCGATATGGAGGAGCCTTATGTTTTTGACACGTGGACAGTCAATTATGTTGACGAAAACGCGCGAACCAAAGAGGGCGACACCTTTTCATGGTATATGCACGAGCACTGTCTGGTGCTGATAGGTTACGACAGTAAAAGCTATTATTTTGCCGATTCCTCGGCAAAGAAGATATCGGTATTTGACAAAGAGCTTACCGACAAACGCTATAAACAGATGGGCTCTCAGTCTATTGTTGTTAAATGATTGAGGTGAATTATTATGAAAAAATGGATAGTGATCATGCTGACCGCAGTTTCTTTGCTTTGCTCAATGATGACCGTCAGTGCTGAAACAAAGCCCGGAGACGGCGAAATAATTTCCCGGCAGGAAGATTTTGTGCCGCAGTTTACCCTAAGCCCCGATTCATCGTTAAAGGAACATAATCAGCTGTTTTCTTTCGGCTCGAAAGACTACGCGCTGTTTTATACGGAAACAACCGTTTTAGCGCTGGTCGCAGGATATTTGATCCTGTTTAAGGTGCGCGGGATTCCGGCTCATGAAAAAATGCACGGCAAACGCGGCAAATAAACAGACAAAAAACAACCTCTCCCTTGAAGCTTCTAAGTGACCCGACCCCCGATAGTTAGACCAAGAATCTAATTTTCGGAGGTCGGTAATTTTATGTCCAAATATAGTTATGAATTCAAGAAAAAGATAGTTAAG